>DATLIT010000479.1:0-4011 GCA_035539295.1 Terrimicrobiaceae bacterium
CGTCCATCCGTGAACCATCATGATGGCGTCAAAGGCCATCCCGATGACCGCGCCTCGCTCGATCAAAGCGCGGATCTGATCGTCATTGAACTGGCGATTCCAGTTCGCCAGAGCGCGGCAATTGTGATGGCTCGCCCAAACAGGTCCGGAGTAGTGAGCCAGCGCATCCCAGAAGCTTTCATCGCAAAGATGCGTCGCATCAAGGATGATGCCGAGCCGTTCCATCTCTTTCAGCAACTCGCGGCCTTTCGCTGTGAGCGGCCCCTCATCGTCCGTCCCATGTCCGTAGATCCCCGGGCCATAGTGTACGGGCCCAAGAGCGATCAATCCATCAGCGCGGGACTTTTCGAGGTGACGCCAGGAAAGGATGGAATCGCCGCCTTCAAGACTCAACAGATAGCCGATGGGAAGCTTTACTGTGTCCTCGGGCTTTGCGTGCCGCCAAAGAGCAGCGTGCGCCTCCACCTCGGGCCACGTACGCAACTGCACGATCTCGCCGCATTCCTCCATTGCCCGATACCAGGCGAGTTGGCCCTGCGTCTGCGCCCAAGCCTGTTCCGGGCTCTTCCAGCCGGGCAGTTTGCTGAATCGAGCAGAGTAGCGTGCAATCTGCGTTGCGACACAGATTCCGATTCGACCACGGCGCATTTCGGGAAGGGAGACCGTCCCGCGCGTGCGGTCCGGGAGATCCGTGAGGCCGAGTTCACGGCGGCGAATCTCAACGAGCGGAAGTCGTATATCGCGGTTCCACTCCATCGCGTTCATGGAAAGGTCGAGATGAGCGTCAAAAATCAGAGAAATGTTGTCCATAATCCTTCGTCACGATACGCGCGTGGCCGGCGCGGGCCGTTGCAGACACGATCAAACGGAATCTAGATTGTAGACCACAAATCATTGCCAGCGGCACGTTGTCGCGATCTCATTCTGTTTCATAGCGTCCTGCTGCGACGGGCTGTCGTGGTCTGAAGATATGCTTTGGTCATGAGACTTGCATTTGCCGGTTTAGGTAGGATGGGCGCCCACATGGCGCGAAACTTGCTTCGTGCGGGTCACACGCTGACGGTACATAACCCACACGGAGCAAGGCAGACGCCTTGGCGACAGAGGGCGCCAAGGTGGCGGACTCGCCGGCTGACGCAGTCAGCGGCTGTCAGGCAGTCATAACAATGCTGTCCGACGACAAGACCGTGGAGGACGCCGTCCTTGGGAACGCCGGCATCGCATCGACATTACCGGCGGGCGCTATTCACATCTCCTGCAGTACCATCAGCACGAACCTCGCCCGGAGACTTGCGCGTGAACACAACGTGCGCGGCCAGTCCTACTTGAGCGCGCCGGTATTCGGGCGGCCTGAAGCTGCAGAGGCCAAGAAGCTGCTCGTAGTCGCGGCCGGATTGAAGGATCTGATCGATCGCTGCCAAGAGGTCTTCGATTCCATTGGCCGGCATACCTTTGTCGCCGGTCAAGAGCCCTGGCAGGCAAACGCTGTGAAGCTCTGCGGCAATTTTATGATCGCGAGCATGATTGAAAGCTTCGGAGAGGCCAATGCCGCGTTACGCAAAGGCAACGTTGACCCGCATCTTTTTCTCGAAGTCATGGATGCGCTGTTCGCGTCTCCTCTATACGCGAACTATGGGCGCATGATTGCCGACGAACAATTCGAGCCGGCCGGCTTCGCGCTGAGGCTAGGACTGAAGGACGTCCGCTTGATGCTTGAAACAGCGCAGGAATGCCAAGCTCCTATGCCTGTGGCAAGCTTGATTCGCGATCACCTTCTCTCTGCTATGCGGCAGGCCAAGCCGACCATGACTGGTCCGGTCTCGCGCGCATCGCAGCCCGGAATGCGGGACTCTGACGCCAAATTACGACTTTGCTCCTGTACGTTCTTCGGCCTCGGCTAGCCATCCGCGCCGAAGTCGCTCCTCGGGTATGTTCGAAAGGTAAGGTTTGATATCCAAGATCGGAGTGCCTTCGAGCATATCGAGGCCGCGGACACGAAGAACCGGACCATCCCGCCGCAACAACTCCACTGTCGTTAATCCAATCGGATTTGGACGTCTCGGCGCTCGGGTCGCGAACACACCGTGCGGCCGATCATCGCTCGGAGGCGTGACCATCAGGTTGAATCCTTCGGAGCGATGGAACGTCCAGATGACGATCAGGTGAGAAAAGCCTTCGATATCGGTAAGGCCTGCCTCGAACTCCGGCCGTATCTGCAAATCTCCTTCGGCTTCGTGCCTCGCGCCGAGTCCTTTAGGAATGTCTTGAGTGTCGGTGTAAAGACTTCGCACATATCCGATCGGTTCCATGGAAAACATAGCAGATCAGTCTCCCTGCTTTGACGCTAAGTGGCCCCACACTTCTTATCCTCGTACACTCATGTTTACATTGATGAAAGGCATCGGCGCAAGAATGCGGTCTCAGATATGAGCGAGTTATTGGATGGGCTATCCCTCAAGCCTTCACGATCGTTCCTCGCCGGCACCGCTTTAGTGGTAATCATCTTTGCAACTGCTGGTATTTCCTATTTCCATCGCTATCCCGTTTCTCCACCGGCCGTAATTGGGATTTATCTCGCATTCATTCTGCTCCTCATCTTGAGCGTGGCGCCCGCATCGAAGGGAGCTCGACCTGTTAAGCCGCTGTCGGCGCCACGCGGCCAAGCCCTTGTATTTGTCGCGATCTGGTGCCTCCCCTACTTCATTTATGCCACCGGTACCGGCGACTTCCGTTGGACGGCGCTCCTTAAACTTCTCGCGATTGCGGCGGCTCCTGTCGCAATCTACAGTCGATTTCCACCTCGCAAGCCAGACGCGTTCTCCTGGCAAGACGCATGCGTCGCAGTGATGTTTGTCGGCTTCGTCCTTTCAGGTCGGCTCAAAAGCATCTGGAATGTGCCGTTGAACCTCGACTTCATGAGCCGACTTTTTCTCATCACGGTTGCATCCTGGTGTTGGACTTTCGTTCGGATAGTCCCGGAACTCGGGTACTCATTCCGTCTTTCCCGTGAAGTGGTCAAACAAGCCGCGCTGAACTTCGTCATCTTTGCCGTCATCGCCGTACCGTCAAGTCTGGCCATGCACTTCACCCGATGGAATCCCCGGTGGCCTGGCGTCGTGCCATTCCTTCTCAACTATCTTGAAATCTTTTTCTTCATCGCGCTACTCGAGGAGCTCTTCTTTCGAGGCTTCCTTCAAAGCCTGCTGTCGACAACACTGCGATCTTGGGTCGCTGCTCAGGCGCTGGTGTCGATTCTGTTCGGCTTCTTCCACATTCTGCATGCGCCGTTTCCAAACTGGCGCTATGTAGCGCTCGCCTCGGTAGCAGGATGGTTTTACGGCTCGGCGTTTCGCAAGGGCGGCAGCTTGATGGCCTCATCGCTTGTACACGCAGCCGTCGATACTGTCTGGCGCACATGGCTATCCGCGCGGTAGCGACTGCAGTTGCACGGCGCGGAGGGATAATGAAAAAGGGACCACCTAACCCCGTCGGGTAAACAGCAGCATGTTTCCAAGTGAATTCGACCCGCTCGTTGCGGACTGGTTTACAGCGCGATTCGGACGAGCTACGGAACCGCAACTTCAAGGCTGGCCCGAGATCGCCGCCGGCCGCGATGTCCTGATCTCAGCGCCTACCGGCTCCGGCAAGACTCTTGCGGCGTTTCTTATCTGCCTCGATCAACTCGTACGAGAGGCCCGCGCCGGCATTCTTCGCGATCAGATATCCGTCGTCTATGTCTCGCCCCTTAAAGCCCTTTCAAACGACGTGCAACGCAACCTTGAAGTTCCACTTGCGGAGATTGCGGCGCTGGCGAACGAAAAAGGCATCCCGCTAGCTCCCATCCGAGCGTCCGTGCGAACGGGCGACACGCCGGCGTGGGAACGACAGCAGATGATCAGGCAGGCTCCTCACATTCTGGTGACAACCCCGGAGTCTCTGTTCATCCTGATGACCGCGGAAAAATCGCGAGCGATGCTGCGTACGACGCGAACCGTCATCGTCGACGAAATC
>DATLIT010000480.1:0-9263 GCA_035539295.1 Terrimicrobiaceae bacterium
TTCCATGTCTGCTGAGGATGACATCCACCGCCGGGATTCCGGAGCCGGCGTGTAGTTGCTTGAAGTCGGAGGGCCATATCGTTCTTGGCACGCGTGGCAGCGACCTGGCGCTCGCGCAGACTCAGATCGTCGCCGAAAAGCTCCGTGCGGCCCATCCGCGGCTGAACATTGAGAAAAGGGTTATCAAGACCACTGGAGACAAGCGCCTTGAGCTGAGCCTCTCAGGATCGCTCGAGCGAGGGCTTTTCACCAAGGAACTCGAAGAGGCGCTGCTCGCCGGCAGCATTCATGCCGCGGTTCACAGCCTAAAGGATCTGCCGACTGAACGGCCGGATGGCCTCGTCTTTGGTGCGATCCTCAAGCGCGCCGATCCGTCCGACGTTCTCGTTTCAAAGCGACGCGGAGGCCTGGCCGGATTGCCAATCGAAGCATGTGTCGCCACCTCTAGTCCGCGCCGGAAGGTGCAGATTCTTTTGCTGCGCGAGGACCTGCGCATCGTTGAGATGCGCGGAAACGTCCCCACCCGTCTTCGCAAACTGGCGGCGGATCCGTCGCTCGATGGCATTCTGCTCGCCAAGGCCGGACTCGATCGGCTTGGGCGCGAGGTTATTCCCGCAGGCCTTCACGTGGCTGTCGTCGAGAGAATCTTGCCGGCTCCCGGACAGGGGGCAATTGCTGTCGAATGCCGCGAATCGGATCTGGAGTCTATTGAGCTTCTCCGTGCTGTTCACCACGAAGCCACGGCCATCTGTGTCGCGGCGGAACGCGATTTCCTGCGAGCACAAGGTGGGGGGTGCCACGTCGCCATTGCGGCTTGGGCGACAATCGAGGATGGAAGATTGATTCTGCGCACCTTTCCACCTTCATGAAAGCCGGCATTTGTTATCTTGTCGGCGCCGGGCCTGGCGATCCTGGACTCTTCACCCTCAAAGGTCGTGCCTGCCTCGAGCGGGCCGAAGTGGTGGTTTACGATTATCTGTGCAATCCGCTCCTCCTCAAATGGGCACCGGATTCCGCGGAGAAAATCTATGTCGGGAAGAAGGCAGGAACGCATGCTCGGTCTCAGGAGGAAATCAACGCTTTGCTCGTCGAGAAGGCGCGATCCGGCAAGATCACTGTACGATTGAAGGGTGGGGATCCTTTTCTCTTCGGACGAGGCGGAGAAGAGGCAGAAGCACTCGCAGATGCTGGATGCCTCTTCGAGATCGTTCCAGGTGTAACCTCCGCGATCGCCGGTCCGGCCTATGCGGGCATTCCAGTCACCCATCGCGCACATAACGCCGCATTGACAATCTTCACCGGACACGAAGAACCAGGCAAAGCTAATTGCGCTTTGGACTACGAGGCGATCGCCCGCACTCCAGGAACAAAGGTCATGTTAATGGGCGTGGAGCGGATCGCGGCGATTGCTAGCGAGCTTCTCGCCGCCGGCATGCCCGGCGAGACTCCCGTTGCTCTCGTTCGCTGGGCCACGACCGGCGCACAGGAGACACTCACCGGGACGCTCGAAACCATCTCTGGACTCGTTCGCGAGGCCGGCATCAAGCCGCCCGCTATCGTGGTCTTTGGTGACGTGGTGAGACTTCGCACCAAGCTGAACTGGTTCGAAAAACTCCCTCTCTTCGGAAAGAGAATTGCTGTCACGCGAACACGCAAGCAGGCTGGCGAATTCGTCGAACGTTTGCGAGCGCTCGGGGCCGACGCCTTCGAGTTGCCGACCATCCGCATAGAACCCCCGCTGAACAAAAAGGAATTTTACGAGCTCGTCGCCGACGCACACATCTACGATTGGATCGTTTTCACGAGCCCAAACGGCGCCGACGCGTTCTTCACCGCCTTTTTTGAAATCTACCGTGATGCGCGCGATCTTGGCGCCGCCCGCATCGCTGCCATCGGCCCCGCTACCGCCGAGCGTGTCAGAAGCTATCATCTGCAAGTTGACGTGCAGCCCGAAAAATACGTCGCCGAAGAGATTATTGAGGCACTCCAGAGAGAGACCAGCCTGGAAAATCTGAAAATCCTTCTCGCTCGCGCCGAGGGCGCTCGCGAAGCTCTCGCTGTCGAGCTCGTCCGCCTTGGCGCCATCGTCGATGAGGCGGTCGCCTACCGCACTGTCCCCGAGACAAGCGATATCTCAGGAGGAATTCGCCGCTTCCGCGAAGAAGAAATCGACATGATCACGTTCACCAGTTCGTCTACGGTCGAGAACTTTCTGGCACTCAACTTGCCACTCCCCGAGAAGACGAAAACAGCCAGCATCGGTCCAATCACCTCAAAGACGATGCGCGGCCGTGGACTGCAGGTGAATGTCGAAGCGAAACGCCACGACATCCCAGGTCTGGTCGAAGCGATCAGAAAATACTGGTAGGTCGCGAGAGTTATCCCGGCGGCCCGCAGGACGCGCCTGACGTGGCAACAATGTGCTCGCTACGAAGAATTGGAAATTTGTAGAGGCGCTTGTGCCAAGGCCCGTGGATTTCGCTGGGGCTTGACCAATCGCCCCTCCAACTCTACCAGCGGAAGTGCGCGAAGGCCCGGTTGGCCTGGGCCATCTTGTGCATGTCGTCGCGTTTCTTGATCGCGCTACCCTGCCCAGAAGCAGCGTCCCTCAGCTCGTAGGCCAGGGCATTCTCCATCCGAACTCCCTTGCGACCTTTGGCAAAGTTGACAATCCAGCGCATGGCCAACGCGACCTGCCGGTCTGAGGGAACTTCCATCGGCACCTGATAGGTGGCTCCACCGACCCGCCGAGATTTTACCTCCAGACGCGGTTTGACGTTCTCAATTGCCTTGTTCAACGTTTCCAGCGGATCGACCGTGTCGGTGCCTTCGCGGGATTTGTCAATCGCCGTGTAGACGATCTCCTCAGCGATGCTCTTCTTACCCCGGCGCATGACGGTGCTGATCAGACGAGCAACTACCGGGCTCGCGTACCGGGCGTCTTTTTTTGCCCCTTTATGAATTACTCTGCGTCGTCGAGACATCGTGAATTTGTTCCTTTATTTCTTCTTAACGCCCTTGGATTCTTCCTGACCGGCTTTCGGACGCTTTGCGCCATATTTGGAGCGACCGCGCCGGCGCCCATCGACTCCGAGGCTGTCAAGCGTCCCCCGAACGATATGGTAGCGCACGCCTGGCAGGTCTTTGACTCGACCGCCGCGGACAAGAACGATCGAGTGCTCCTGAAGGTTGTGCCCTTCTCCGGGAATGTAGGCAATCACCTCCTGGCCATTGGTCAGGCGCACCTTCGCGACTTTCCGCAGGGCTGAATTCGGCTTCTTTGGCGTGCGCGTCATCACCTGCACGCAGACACCGCGGCGTTGTGGGCATTTCACGAGTGCCGGTGACTTCGACTTGACGGTCACCTTGCGACGCCCTGCGCGGACCAGTTGATTGATTGTAGGCATTTGGCTATCTGTGCTTCTGTGAATCCGGACATCTCCCGAGGTCAAAAAAAAGCACGCTAAGGTGCTTCTCCGTTCCCTAACTTAATACGGGAGGGAAAATAGTAGGTAGGCGAGCCGTCGAGGCAAGTGAAATCTACTACTCACGCTGAACGACCGGTCATGGAGTTCAGCATTCGCCGCGTCACCGTGAGGACTTCCTCGGGGGCAAGATTCCGCAAGCGGCGGACGTGATCCCTGGAGGGGGGAGCCTGGACGGCGATGCTCCCATTGCCCGCATAGTGCCAGTTGTGAGAGTTCGTCGGTCCAAAGAGAGTGATGCTGTTCACCCCAAACGCGCGCGCAAGATGCGACGCGGCGCCATCAACGGTGAGCACCGCTTTGGCACGTGAGCACAGCCAGAGAAAATTCTTCAGCGTCGTGCTGCTGGCGAGGCTCCGCACCAGAGAGCCGGACTTCTTCTCGATCTCCCGGCAGTGTTCGATCTGCCAATCCACCGAGGCACTGGTCATGACAAATTGGAGGCTGGTGTCGTTGCGCAACGCGATTAGCATCTGCGCCCAGCACTCCGGCAACCAGCTCTTCTGGCGCCACCCAGAAGTCGGGTTTACAAGAATGAAGGAGTTGTCATCGACGCCCTCCGGCTTCCAATGATCGGGCGGCTGGTCCAGTCGAGGAGGACGAAAAGGCGCTGACGCAGGCACGGGCGTGCTTTCCCAAAAATATTCCGCGACATAGCGATCTCCCAACTCAGGGACAATCAATTCGCGAAAGAGGGGTCGATGAAACCATTTCATCTCCCGCTTCTCCGGAAGCACGCACTTTTTAATACTCGAGGGCGCGAGCATCGACCTCAGCGCCGATTTGTTGAGCGGATCGAAGCAATAAAGATGGCGGCGATATTCAAAAGGAACTCCGCGACGAAAACGAACCCCGGGCATCAACTGCAGCAGCGGTTTGTGGCCGGAGCGCGTCATGCACTCCACAGGAGCACCATGGTGCTGACAAAGTTTAGCCAGGGCTGGCTGCAACAGGACGAGGTCGCCAAGTTGCTTATGGAAAACGGCGTAACACCCCGACATAAACTTCAGCTTTCTCGAATAGCCTAGTTCCATGCGATTTCAAGGGCCCTCAGCTCGCGGATGGCTGCGAGCGACGAAAAGAAAATCGCTTTTGCGATGGGAGCGGTTCCGGCACATTGCTGGCACCACTTGTGCGCCTCTTTGTTCTCAAGCCTGATGGGATTGGAGATTTTATTCTCGTAACAGGCGCGCTGCGCCTGCTTGCCTCGGAGCTGGGGGAGGAAAACCTTCTGATTTGTGTTCGATCGGTGATTGTTCCCCTGGCGAAGGCACAATTTCCGAACGCTCGGGTTATCGAACTCCCGACGGCG
Source organism: Terrimicrobiaceae bacterium (assembly GCA_035539295.1). Taxonomy (GTDB): domain Bacteria; phylum Verrucomicrobiota; class Verrucomicrobiia; order Chthoniobacterales; family Terrimicrobiaceae; genus DASTFP01. The sequence goes on from DATLIT010000480.1 coordinate 4,798, forward strand.
GCGGAGCGGAAAACGGTCAATTTGTTCGCTCGCAATCTGTTCTATTGCCTGCCGCTTTGGTTCAAACTAAGGATGACACCTGTTGAGGCTGCCGTCTGCTTTCGAAGCATGAGGAATTACCTGGAGACGTTTTTGTTTTACTCGGCGAATACGAAGCGCTTTTTCGGATGCGAGAACATTCTTCTGCGATCGAGAGGAAAGAAGGTCCGCAGCTACGTCGACACTGCTGTGAGGAAGCTGTTTCATCCGCGTTTGATGCCCTACCCCGAAGAAGCCCATCTTCCCCTCGAAGTCGAGGCGCATCGCCGCGTCGTCGCGGAGATCCTGGAGCGCTCCGTCGGACCAGAGGAGGTGATCCCGCGTCTCCGCTCGGCGGCCGAGCCAACGGAAGGCGGCGTCTGGATTTGTGCTCCGATTACGGAAGCTTCCAAGGTATATCCCTTGCCACGCTGGAGGGACATTTTCACCGAGCTCAAGCCTGAACTCTCGGGAAAGGCTGTTCTGCTGGTGGGTTCGAAGGACCAGTGCGGCGGGCTAGGCGAGCTCGAGAGCTTGCTTCGCAGCGCCGGGATCGAGAATGCCAAAATTCACCTTCCTGAAGACCTTGTCGAATTGCTGGATCTCATTGCGGCGGCAGAGTTGGTGATGACGGTGGATACGGCGGCGGCTCATTTTGCCGCCGGCCTGGATAGACCCTGCGTCATCCTCTTCTCAGGTCTGCACCAAGGCATGTTCGCCCCGTGGCAACGGAGTACCCGGCAGCGTTGGCTACTGCCCGAGCCGCCGAAAGGAAAAACAAAGACTAAGTGGCATGCAGGAATCCAACCCGCGCGAGTGGCTGCGACTGTGCGCGAACTCGTCCAGTTTCCATCGCAACCGCCGCGGTCTGCGCACACTTCTTGCTCTGGGTAGGCTCCGAATTTATGCCTCAAGCCCTCGACCATACTCACACCCACGGGGAGTTCCGGCTCCGTTACGGGCATCCCTTACCATTCGGTGCCAGTCACGTGCCCGGTGGGGTAAACTTCTCGATTTTTTCTGCTAGCGCAACGTCGTGCACGCTGATGCTTTTTGAAAGAGAAGCTTCCCTTCCGTTTGCGGAGATCCCGTTTCCTGCAGAATACCGACTGGGAAACGTTTGGGCGATGACTGTGTTCGATCTTAACTACGAACAGGTTGAATATGGCTATCGTTTCGATGGGCCGCACGAGCCTCGGCAGGGACATCATTTCAACAAAGAGAAAATCCTCCTCGATCCCGACGCCATGCAAATTAGCGGACGAAATGTCTGGAAGGAGGCAGCCGATGGTGCCGACATCTTTCCGTTTCGCGGTCGGATCCCGTTTCACGTGTTCGACTGGGGAGATACGCGTCCACTCAATCGCCAAGAGAGTGAGATGATCATCTATGAGCTGCACCTGCGTGGCTTTACGGCGCACGAGAGTTCCGAAGTGAAACACCCGGGAAGTTTCGAAGGTCTGCGGGAGAAGATCGGCTATCTCAAAGATCTTGGCATCAACTGCGTTGAACTCATGCCCATTTTTGAATTCGACGAGCTTGAGAATCACCGGACAAACCCGCTCACCGGCGAGCAACTCTGCAATTATTGGGGCTATAGCACGCTGGGCTTTTTTGCGCCGAAGGCCGGTTTCGCGGCGACCGGCAAGCACGGAACGCAGGTGTATGAACTAAAGCAGCTCATCAAAGCGCTGCACGAGGCCGGAATCGAGATCATGCTCGATGTCGTCTTTAACCACACCGCCGAAGGCGGTGCCGACGGCCCCACGATCTCCTTCCGCGGTATCGACAACAAGACTTACTACATGCTCGACAGTCAGGGGCAGTATCTCAACTACACAGGCTGCGGAAACACGGTGAATTGCAACCACCCTGTCGTTCGCGGGTTCGTGCTCTCCTGCCTGCGCTATTGGGCGGCGGAATTCCATGTTGACGGATTTCGCTTCGATCTGGCTTCCGTTCTCGGCCGCGACTCCCATGGTGCGCCTCTCGCCAACCCGCCGCTGCTGGAATCCCTCGCCTACGATCCTGTGCTCGCGCATTGCGACTTGATTGCCGAGGCGTGGGACGCAGGCGGGCTCTACCAAGTCGGAAACTTCCCTTCATATGGCCGCTGGTTGGAGTGGAATGGCAAATTCCGCGATGCCGCTCGCAGGTTCCTTAAGGGCGACCTCGGCGTGGTCGGTGAAATGGTCCAGCGGATCATGGGCTCACCCGATCTTTACCTGGCAGCCGGACGGAAGCCCGCCGCTTCAATAAACTTCGTGACCTGCCACGACGGATTCACTCTCCGTGATCTCGTCTCATATAATGAAAAGCGCAACCTCGACAATGGCGAGAACAACAATGACGGTGCCAACGACAATTACAGTTGGAACTCCGGCGTTGAGGGTGAAACGGATGACCCGGCCGTTAACGCGCTGCGGCTGCGGCAGCAGAAAAACGCCATTGCATTGCTCTTTGTAAGTCAAGGCATTCCGATGATCTACATGGGAGATGAATGTGGCCGTAGCCAGCGCGGAAATAACAATGCCTATTGTCAGGATGAGGAATGGAACTGGTTCGATTGGTCGCTCTCCAGTCGATTCGGTGACCTTTTGCAATTCGTAAAGCGCATGATCGCATTTCGCAAAGCGAACGCCGCACTTCGCCAGCCTGAGTTTTTGACGGGAAGAGACACGGTTGGCAGTGGCTATCCGGATATTTCCTGGCATGGCGTTCAGCCTTGGAGGCCAGACTGGAGTCTTCCGAGCAGATCAATCGCCTTCATGCTTTGCGGTCGCCACGGGGCCGCCGTCGGAGGGCCACCGCACTTTATCTACTGCGCATTCAACATGTACTACGAAGCCCTCGAATTCGCTCTACCGGTGTTGCCCAAGGGACTGACATGGCATCGATTCGCCGATACCTCGCTTCCTGCCCCTGCCGACATCGTCGAGCCCGGCCAGGAACTTCCGGTCATTGGCAAAAAACCAATCCCTATCGCCGATCGCACGACCGCGATCTTCGTGGGCAAATAAGAGCTCGACGCATGAGAGCGACGGGGGATGCATGCAGACGCGGTGGAATACCCCGAAAGAGTGCTCCGGCAAAGGAGGAAAGACCTCTCGGCTCAAGAATACCCTTGCACTGAGCAAGGGATGAGGCTACATACGCCCCTTTTCAACCCAAGAATGGCGAACAATACGCGAAAATCCCCCAAGGCGAAGATGTTCGGCAACGTGGCCAAAAAGGCTGATGCTAGTCCGAAGGCGGCAAAGGTAACTACTGTGACGAAAAAGAACTCCGACGCAAAAAAACAGGCTCACCCGGAAGAAAGAAAGCCAGCCGCCGAAAAATCTTCTTTGAAGGCGCATAGTAGAACTCCTATCACCTCGAAACGCACTGGGGCGCTCTCTCCTTTCGAGCAAAGACAAAGGGAAAAGCTTCTCGCGTTGAAAGACACCCTCCTAGATTCGATGAACGGCGTGGCCAAAGACAGCTTGCGATCCCGAGCCGAAGGCAGCGAAGCGAGTGCCTTCGGTATGCATCAGGCAGACGCCGGCAGCGACGCTTACGACAGGGATTTCGCCCTCAGCTTGCTCTCACAAGAGCAGGACTCGCTGTATGAAATCGACGAGGCGCTCAAGCGTATCGAAATTGGCACCTACGGAATCTGCGAAATGTCTGGTAAGGTGATCCCGCACGCGCGCCTTGAGGCGCTCCCCTTCACCCGCTATACCGTCGAGTGCCAGGCCGAACTTGAAAAGCGCAACCGCTTTCAGCGCGTGCGGCAGCCGGTGATATCGCTCTTTGGACTTTCTGAAGAGGAGGGGGCCGAAGAAGACGAGGAGACAGGAACGGATACCAAGGAATAACTGCCATGCCACAGGAAATCGTCACCCTTGAATGCACCGAGGCCAGGGCCGAGGGGAAACCGCCCTCTCGATATATGACCACGCGCAATAAGAAGAGCCCACGCACGCCGAACCGCCTCGAGAAGAAAAAATACAATCCATTCCTGCGGCGGCACACTTTGCACCGGGAGATCAAATAGGTCGCCATGCAGCCAAAGACAGCCAAACGCCGCTCGGCCTTCCGACGCGCCAATCGATCGATGCCTCGGCGCCGAACGGATATCGCTGAAGAAGCAATCGACTATAAGAATCCCGAGCTTCTCAGACGCTTCGTCACTGAAAGCGGCAAGATTGTCCCTCGCCGGGTCACCGGCATGTCAGCCCGGTTGCATCGCAAGATTACACGCGAAATCAAGCGCGCCCGCGCGGCGCTGCTCATGAAGTGACCGGTTCGAGAGCCTCGTCATCTCTCGCGAACTCTAAGACGGTTCGTCTCACCTCTCCGGACGGCAAGTTTGAAACAATTTGCGGAGGCGCTTGTGCCAAGCGCCTCTCGGTTTGCTAGGCTTGCTGCAAGCGCCCCCACAATTCTCGCCGCTTAATAGGTCCCCC
>DATLIT010000481.1:0-3629 GCA_035539295.1 Terrimicrobiaceae bacterium
TCACTATGGTCCCAAACGTGGGATGGCGCTCGTCGAACTCCTTGGCCGCGTGGTCGACGGTCGCCTTTCGGTATAGGCCTTTTATCTTAGCTCCGGATCGATTCTCGCGAAAGCCGAGATAAGCTTATGCCGCGTGTCAAAGCCGAGCTTCTTATAGATTGAACTTAGCTGATTGCGAACCGTAATCTCGCTTTTGCCCAACTTCTTGGCAATGTCCCGATTATGCAGGCCTTGCGCGGCGAGCAGGGCGCAATCACGCTCCCTTCGTGTCAACTGATTAAGCTTATCAGACAAGTTTGCTCCCTGCTCGGTGAGGCGCTCTTCCTTTAGCGTGAGCAGAAATGTTCCCTTTGACAAGGAGAGCGAACGCGAGGGCAAGAATTCGATTGACGCGCTCAGGGAGGGCTTGGAGGGATGGTGATAGTCGACATGAAGCGATCTGCGTCCTCCCGGGCCCTGAGCCCACTTTTGGGCCATGATGGTCGGTCGCATCCGCTCGAGTTCGGCGAGAATATCGCCCGGGACCTGAAGTCGCCGCGGCGTCTTAAAAAAGGAAGGGCGTCCTCCGCTCCGCCACTTAGAACATAAGTGATTCGCGAAGGAATTGTACTGCATAACCTTAAGATTCCAGTCCAAAATGATCGTCGCGGTCGGCAGCGACGACATGAAGTGGCGCAAAGTGACATCAATCAGTCGCGATTCCTGGTGCTTGGCCAATCGACGGACGACACAAGCAAAGTGAGGTTGTAACGCTTGCAATTCCTGCATCTGTTCATCGGTAAAATCTCCCTGCTCTTTGTTGCGCATCACGGTAAGAGTTGCCAACCAGGTCGTATCCCGCCATGCGACCACGGAAGCGCCAAATTCCGACTCGCTTGGCTGGAGGATCTTCTTATAAAAGACGGAGCGGTGAAGCATGCTCGTAGGCGTGTAGTCCGAATGCCTCACGACCGTAACTTGCGGGTTCACCGGGCTTCGCCGCAGCCAAATGTCATCCTTGTGCGTCTCGGCCATATACTGATCGACAAGGGACTTGTACTTCATCGGAAAAAGCCGGAAGGGAAGTTCGAACTCCAGAGGGCGAAAGAGCAGCAAGAGGAGTTGATACTGCACACAAACCCCCATCAGATCGAAGGTCGCCTTGGCCAATTCAGCCACCTTGTCTGCCTCGTGCAAACGGACCAGTAGCGCCTCGGCCTCACGATTGGTGTGAAACGGCAGAAAGGACACCTTTTGGTTCGTTTGCACCATAGCCATGTTCAGCGCCCTCCTTTAGCATTCAACCTAAGACGCGACAAGTCTTACATCTTGACTGAGCCGCCGGCGCCAACTTTGGCGGACCGCCCACGGATTGTGGTGCCCACAGGCAAAGCAAAGACGCTCCTGCCTGCCTGACTGACCGTCGTAGTGAAGGTGATGGTCGAGCGGATGAAGTGTGCAGCAATTGGTGCGAATGCACTATAGTGGGTAGCGCCGCGGGTGTTCTACTGTCATCGAAAAGGAACTCAACGATCGAATCGTGCCGCATCGAAAACAAGAGAGAAGTGAAAGCTTTTGGTTCATTTGTACCATAGCCAAATCGCTCAGCTTCTCCATACTGGACTTGAAATTCTTCCCGTCGTAGCCCGCCAAGGACCAGGAAAAAGCGGGTGAAGAATTCAAATCGCCCCATCGGTGGAGATGCCAATGTGGATAGCGTTTCGGGATTGGGACCCAACAAGAAAGGACATGCCCTCATGTGGAAAGTCGTAATTACTGAGATTCAGGACGCGAGTGCCCTGGAGCCATTCGATCTGCCGGCTGGGGCTTTTTTCGTCAGCAAGGAACGATTTGCGCGGACAGTAGCAAATCTGGATTTGGCGCGTTTGATCGACGTCCTCGAGGCCATGCAGTCCCCGCAGGAATACGCGACGGAAGCGCGGCCGGTTTCGATCCAGGGAACTCCGTCGAACCGCAATTCGCTGCGGGCGAAGGCGGGCCCTGAAACGCATCGCCTGAACCGGAGGCAGTCGCGACCGACAGTGGTTATAACTCAATTTCTTTCGAAAAACGGTCCATGATATTCAACCACCTTCAGAAGCGACTTTCCGAGCAGCCATCGCCTGTTCAGCCCCACGGGCTTTCAAGCGGGGCCCATCGGCGGCCTTCTTCGGAGGAGGATCTGAAAAGTTTCGAGAGCGAAGAAACCCCTCAGCACCACGGTGCGATCTTTCAAGATAACGATTTCGTTTTCGTCAGCGACAACGTGAACTGCTGGGTGGTGCGTGCCGCCGATATTTCGGTGCTCGAAGCATGCGGCAACTACACGCGTGTCTACTTTAACGACTCCTCGGCCTTGATCCGCCGCCCTCTTCGAGAGTGTGAGTGCCGGTTGGATCCCTGCACATTCTTTCGCACCCGGCGCGATTGTGTGGTTAATCTCAGCCGCGTAAAGCAGATGCGGATGCTCGATGCTAAGCGCTTTCTTTTTGTTCTGCTGGACGGCAAGGAAGTTCCGATGTCGCGAAAACAGAGCCTCATCTTTCGAAAGACAAAGGCCCTCTAAGCCGAAAGCCGCGTCGAACGCCGCCGATCCTGCGCTTTGCGCGCAGGACGCTTGATCGGCCGAATCTAGCTTTAAGGATTCTTGGATCTGAAGGCGAGTGTCACGCCTTAATCAGCGAAGCAGGATCAACTCCAGCCCGCCCACGCGCGGAGTTCGTTGAGCGCACGCGCTCGATGGCTTAGCCGATTCTTGGTCGTGACGGGAAGCTCGCCAAACGTCTGGGAAAAACCGTTGGGTGTAAAAAGCGGATCATAACCAAATCCCTTCGCTCCACGCGGAGATAAGGCAATCACTCCCTCGACGACACCGCTGAAGGCTTCAAGTTTGCGGCCGGCGCGAGCGAGAACGATGACACAACGGAATCGTGCTTGCCGCTCCTGTTCAGGGACCCTCGCGAGATTTTCCAGGAGCAAGGCGTTGTTTTCAGAATCGCTGGCCGTTTCTTTGGCGTATCGGGCCGAGTAGACCCCAGGAGCGCCTCCAAGCGCGTCGACCTCCAGGCCGGAATCGTCAGCGATAACCCATCCTTCGAAAAGCTGGGATGCGGCAACCGCTTTGAGCTCGGCGTTTTCTTCGAAGGTTGTCCCGGTCTCCTCCACCTCAGGCATCGTTGGCAGGATGGACAAGTCCGATACCTCGAACGGAACTCCGAGGATGGTCCGAATCTCGCGCACCTTGTGGGGATTTCGCGTGGAGACGAGCAAGGGAATTGGCGACGTGCACATCTTCACTCTGTTGCGCTGGAAATGAGCGGCGGGCAAGAAATTGATTTTTCTTGGCCTGCAGTGGTTCCAAAGTAGGCTTGAAAATGGACCAGGTCTTCAAACGCGCACGACAACTGGCAACGCCGATGCTTGCCTGGCTGCGGGCGTGGCCTTGGTTCGTAGCGAGCATCGTGCTTGGATTTTGGATCGAGGAGAACTTTCCGTTTTCCCATTGGCCAATGTATTCAAACTTCTCGAGGGAGTCTGGTTACGTCTCCGTGAACAATGCCGCTGGTGAACCGATCGCAGCGGCGACACTCTTCGAGACGGCGCCGAGACTACGACGCCAGTTTGAGCGAGAGCGGCGAACGGAGCTCAAC
>DATLIT010000482.1:0-3130 GCA_035539295.1 Terrimicrobiaceae bacterium
ATATAACGGCGAGGATGATGACAATAACCGCGATGGCCGCGTAAGGAATCCAGAGCTGCTCGGCGCCCGTGCTCTCTCCTGAAGTGCTCTTGGAATAGAAAAACATGCCGCCAGCAATCGGTCCGAGAAGCAAGCCGATGCCGTTGCAGGATTGCGCGAGATTGATACGGGTCGCTCCGTATTCAATGGGCCCCAAAACGGTCGTGTAAGGATTGGCTATGGTTTCGAGAAAGGTAAGACCAGCGGCAATGATGCAGACACCAAGCAAAAATGCCCAAAAGTCCGCGATGTGCGTCGCGGGGATAAACCAAAAGCCACCGACTGCAACCATCAATAGACCGGTAATGATGCCCCCTTTGTAACCGAGCTTGGTCGCTAGCCATCCCGCCGGGAGTGCCATTAGGAAGTAGCCTAGGTAGTGCGCGAACTGAACCCAGGCGGATTGGGCCAAAGTCAGGTGCAGTTCTTCCTGAAAGTGCTTGTCCATCACGTCAATCATCCCGTTGCAGAATCCCCAAAGAGCAAACAGCAAGACGACCAAAACGAAGGTGAAGAGCACGTTCCTGCCGTCGTCAGTGACGAACATTTTCTTTCGAGGGGCGGTGCGCGGATCTTCGTATGGTATCGGATGCTCTCCGGAAGTTGTAGTATTCATGATAGTGGTGTCTAAAGTTTCGATTCTTGCAGGATTGAGCGCTCCGTGGGGGAGAAAGTTCCTGTGTCCCGGGCAAATGCGGAGGGCGCGAGAGCGAAATACGAAATACGACTGTGGTGCAGTTTTCTCATGGGTAGACTGAACCGTAGCCGAGGGTAACAGTGGCTACTGCGATGTCGACATATAGTTCTGGAAAGGAAGTAAACGCCTTGCCACCGCTAGCCACCGTGGGCTTTAGAAGCACACGCGCTGCGAGTAGGCCCTTCCCCCCGGATGCGTTGCCAGAAACCCATTTGCCAGATAGAACACACGCATATCGAAAACCCATCCCCTTCCTATGAGCGCACATCCCCTTGCAGGCAAACCCGCACCGAAAGACCTTTTGATCGACGTCAACAAGCTCGAAGAGGCATTCTATGCATCAAAGCCCGACCCGGCCGATGTCAACCAGCTTGTCAGCTTCGGCACTAGCGGCCATCGTGGCACCAGCTCAAACGGGACATTCACCGAGGCGCACATTCTCGCCATCACGCAAGCGATCTGCGAGTATCGACGCAATCAGGGGGTGACGGGTCCCCTCTTCATGGGCAAAGACACCCATGCCCTCTCCCGTCCCGCTGAACGTGTTGCGCTCGAGGTACTCGCTGCGAACGGCGTGGAGACTTTCATCCAGAGCGACGACGGCTTTACTCCGACGCCGGTCATTTCGCGCGCCATCCTTACGTACAACCAGGGTCGCTCGGAGGGCCTTGCCGATGGCATTGTCGTCACTCCGTCGCACAATCCGCCGACTGACGGCGGCTTCAAATACAACCTGACAAATGGCGGTCCGGCCGACACGGATGTCACGGACGCGATTCAGAATCGCGCCAACGAACTGCTGCGCGACGGAAACAGGGGTGTTCGCCGCATCAAGTTTGAAGCCGCGCTCAAGGCCTCCACAACCCACGTGCAGGACTTCGTCATGCCTTACGTGCAGAATCTCGCCAACGTCATCGATCTGGAAGGCATTCGCTCCGCTGGCGTGAAGATCGGCGTTGATCCGCTTGGCGGAGCATCCGTAGCTTATTGGCAGCCGCTGGCCGCGCGCTACGGTCTCGAGATCACGGTCGTGAATCCGGATGTCGACCCCACGTTTGCGTTTATGACCGTGGATCATGACGGCAAGATCCGCATGGATTGTTCAAGCCCTTTCGCGATGGCCAGCCTGGTAAAGCTTAAGGACCGGTTTGACATCGCTTTCGGCAACGATCCCGACGCTGACCGGCACGGCATCGTCACTCCGTCGGTCGGCCTCCTGAACCCAAACCATTACCTAGCCGTCGCCATCCGGTATCTCCTGACTCACCGGCCGCAGTGGTCGAATCGCGCGGTCGTCGGCAAAACCCTCGTCAGCAGTTGCCTCATCGATCGCGTGGTTACCAGTCTCGATCGCAAGCTTTGGGAAGTGCCTGTCGGCTTCAAATGGTTTACACCGGGCCTCTTCGACGGCTCCTGTTGCTTCGGCGGCGAGGAAAGCGCCGGCGCTAGTTTCCTCCGGCACGATGGCACGGTCTGGAGCACCGACAAAGACGGCCTCATCCTCAGTCTGCTCGCCGCCGAAATCGCTGCACGCACCGGAAAGGATCCCGGCCTACATTACCAGGAGCTAACCGCCGAGTTCGGCACGCCGTATTACACCAGAATCGACGCTCCCGCCACCCCCGAACAGAAGAACCTGCTCAAGAAACTCTCGCCTGAAGACGTCACCGCTACAGAACTCGCTGGTGAGCCGATCACGGCGAGACTCACTCGAGCTCCCGGAAATGACGCCCCGATTGGCGGGCTGAAGGTTGTCTCGCCCAGCGGCTGGTTTGCGGCACGTCCTTCGGGCACGGAGAACATCTACAAACTCTACGCCGAGAGCCTGAAAAATGCCGAGCATCTCGCCGCCATCGTAGAGCAAGCGCAGGAGATCGTCAGTCGCTCTCTTGGCGGAAGGTGAACCGCTCTTTCCCGCGCAAAATCGGTCCGTTCTGCTCACATCGTCGTGTAAATACCTGCTGCTGGCGAGTGTGGTCAAAACCGGCCAATAGGAGCCCTTGCATCGCCGGAGCACCATGATCGTCAAATTCGATCCGGGAGCCGCCAGGTTCGGGAGCCTGACCTACTGAGTTTCCGGCCTCGGTCCACCGGCATTTCTGGGTCTCCGAATAGGAGATTTGGCGGACATTTTCGGAAATTCCTTAGATTTTTTCCCTCAAACAGTCCGTTACCCGGAGTCAACTATCGCTTTGGAAAGCCCACGCCGCTATATTCGCGCAAGACCATGAGTACAACCAAAAAATCGGTCCGCTATCTGATCGCCAGTGACTTTGACCAGACGCTGAGTTTTAACGACTCTGGACATGTGCTGGGAGAAATCGTTGGCATCAAGGATTTTGCAGGCAAGGTTAAAGGGCTTTCCTCGACCCATTTGGTGCAATCGGGTGCTGA
>DATLIT010000483.1:0-9538 GCA_035539295.1 Terrimicrobiaceae bacterium
GGATAGCAGATTGCTCGAGGAGAAGAAAAATGCTCCTCGGAAGACGAAGAGGAAACGCTCCAGAAGAAAAAGAGCCCACTCCCTTGATGGGGGCTATGCGCCCCAAGCCCCGCACCGCTCCCGCGGCAGGCCTTCGGGGGAACAACAACCACTAAGTCCTCAAACTCCACCCAACGACAAAAAGATCTTAGCGCGAAGCCCGCTTGACAAATCCCCATAGCAGCGACCGTGTCCCCACGGTCGGACACGCGGTGGGCCCACCTAAGCGGCCCTGGCGGGGACACCGCGACAGCGCCGAATAGAAGGACGAAAACTCTTTCGAGACACGTTCCTCCTCCCGGGTCTGGACTGCAAGAGGTGCCGGAGCGAGACCAGTTCACGAGGCCATGGAGCCGTCAGGCTGGCGGACCTGGGTCAGCCTGCGAAGATTTGGCGACGAAAACTAGACATCATGGAAGTTTTGTCTACTGTGCGCCATTATGTCGTCCAAAGATGCTTCCGACTTCACGCCGGATTCGGAAGCGCCCACCGACATCGCATCGTCGGGGCGCACCGGCCGCAAACCTTCCCACGAATTAACCGCGCAGGACGATAACGACGTCGTCAACTGGAACGCCATTGCTGCCGAGGCGGAATTCAAGGATCTCCTCAGCGCGAAGGCCCGATTTATCATCTCTGCCACGATCTTCTTTATTATCTATTATTTCACCCTCCCCGTGCTAGTGGGCTGGTTTCCCCAAGTAATGGATCGCAAGGTGATCGGACAGGTGAACTTGGCGTATCTGTTCGCCCTTTCGCAGTTTTTTATGGCTTGGATTCTCGCCTTTCTCTACGTGGGAGCCGCTGCGGGTTGGGATCGCCAAGCCGCCGCTCTCATTTCGCGATTTCGAAGACGGCAGCGAGCTTGAACTGCGGATCATGGTTGTCAGGTATCGAGCGCCGGAAGCATAATCCTTGGGCCGTTTCGATGTTTCTCCCCAACTTTGACCTGCCACTCCTAATCCAAGTGTCCCTCCTATAGTCCAAGATGACCTTGATCCTTGCCCAGACCGCTGCGCCCGCCGGGCAAACCCACGCAGCACTTTTGATGTTTCTGGCCTTTGTCGCGGCGACGTTGATAATTACCTACTTCAGCGCGCGGAAATCGTCGGGTTCCAGCGCTTACTTCGCGGCCGACCGCCGCATCAGGGGATGGCAAAACGGCCTCGCCGTGGCCGGCGACTACATGAGTGCCGCCAGCTTCCTCGGCATTGCGGGCATGATCGCCTTCTTTGGTTACGATGGATTCATGTATTCAGTAGGCTGGCTGGTGGCCTACCTGACCGTATTGATCATAGTCGCCGAACCGCTTCGAAACGCTGGAAAATACACCATGGCGGACGTGCTGGCCTACCGCCTCAAACAGCGCCCGGTCCGCGCGATGGCGGCGGTAAGCACGATCACCGTTTCGACCGTCTATATGATCGCCCAGATGGTCGGCGCGGGAGCCCTGGTCAAGCTGCTGCTTCCGGGCGTCAGCTTCAATGTGGCGGTCTGCGGTGTCGGCATTCTCATGATCATTTACGTGGTTTTCGGTGGGATGCTTGCCACCACCTGGGTGCAAATCATCAAAGCCGTGTTGCTCATGGCCGGAAGCATCCTGCTCAGCCTGATGGTCATGGCGCACTTCGGGTTCAGCTTTGCAGCCTTCTTCGAAGCCATCTCTCAGGTTACCTACCACGTCAAAGGACAACAGGTAACCAAGAACTTCCTCGAACCAGGGCTCAAGTTTGGCGCTGCGGTGACTAATGGTTGGGGACCCCTCGACCTTGTTTCGCTTGGGCTGGCCTTGATCTTTGGCACCGCCGGTTTGCCGCATATTCTGGTGCGCTTTTACACGGTGCCGGATGCAAAAACGGCACGCGTTTCGGTCGTCTGGGCGATGCTCATTATCGGGGCATTCTATATAATGACCACCTTTCTTGGCTTCGGTGCCGCGACCATCCTCACACCAGATCGCATCGTGGTTGACGGCAAGCCGAACGACAACATGGCTGCTCCTCTTCTCGCTCAGGCACTCGGTGGAGAGATCTTCTTCGCGTTCATTTCCGCGGTCGCATTTGCAACCATTCTGGCGGTGGTCTCCGGGCTAACCATCTCAGCGAGCACGTCGTTCGCTCACGACTTCTATACAAACGTCATCCACCACGGAAAAGAGCGCTCGCCCGGTGAAGAGGTACGCGTCGCTCGTCTCACCGCCTTCGTAGTCGGCGCGCTGGCAATTTTTCTCGCCATCCAACTGCAGACCATCAATGTCGCCTTTCTGGTGGGGCTGGCATTTGCCGTCGCCGCGAGCGCAAACCTGCCTGTGATCGTGCTGAGCATCTTCTGGAGGCGCTTCACAACCGTTGGCGCGGTTTGCGGCCTCGCCATCGGTTTAGCCGCGAGCATTCTCCTCATTGTTCTAAGCCCCTCGATTATGGGAATCGACGCCGCTGACGTTCCCGCCGCCAAACGGCATTTGATCCAGGCGGCGCCACTTTTCCCACTGACCAACCCCGGTATTGTCAGCATTCCGCTTGGGTTCATCGCTGCGATTCTTGGCACTCTCCTCACCCGCGAGCCCAAGGCGGAGGAAGACTTTACTGAGCTGCTTGTCCGCGCGAATACCGGGCTGGGTGCAGAAAAGGCGACCGTCCATTGATTCCTCGCGAATCGCGAGTATAACTAGCACGGTCCAAAGCCGATTCCGCTCTCTGAACGGAACTCTTCCCCTTTGGTCTGAACTCGTATGTTTTCCCGTCTCTCTGACAAACTTCAGGAGGTCTTCAAGGATCTCCGTGGGCACGGCCGCATCAGCGAACAGAACGTGGTCGACGCTCTCCGCGAAGTTCGCATGGCCTTGCTCGAGGCCGACGTTCACTTCCGAGTCGCGAAGGAATTCGTTGCTCGGGTCAAAGACAAAGCTTTGGGCGAGGAGGTGCTGCGGAGTGTCACTCCCGGGCAGCAAATCGTCAAAATCTTCCACGACGAACTTACTTCCCTTCTCGGCGGAGATGCTTCTCCCTTGAACCTCGCCAACCCCGGACGGATTCTCATGGTCGGGCTCAACGGCGCCGGTAAGACGACTTCGTCCGCCAAACTCGCGCGGTGGCTCAAGACACAGGGCAAAGCGCCGCTACTCATCGCCTGCGACCTTCAGCGTCCGGCAGCTATCCAGCAGTTGGCGACCTTGGGCGAACAAATCGGCGTTCGTGTCTTCCAACCGAAACCCGACAAGAAAGATGTCCTTGAAGTCAGTCGCGAAGCCGCCGTGTGGTGTGAGCAGGAGGGCGGCAATGTTCAAATCTATGACACCGCCGGGCGGCAGGAAATTGACGAGGCCCTCGTCGAGGAGCTCCGCCGTCTCAAGGACGCGCTCGCGCCGCAGGAAGTCCTGCTCGTCTGCGATGCCGCTACCGGTCAGCAAGCCGTCAGTGTGGCTGAACATTTTCACAACGCACTTGGACTTACCGGAATTGTCCTGACGAAACTCGATGGCGACGCCCGCGGCGGCGCTGCCCTCTCGCTCCGGGAAGTGACCAAACAACCGATCAAGTTCGCGGGGGTGGGCGAAAAGATCGATCAGTTTGAACCGTTCTATCCCGAACGCCTCGCCGGCCGCATCCTTGGCATGGGCGACGTCGTCAGTCTGGTCGAAAAAGCCGCCGAGGCCATCACGGAGGAAGACGCGCGCCGCATGGAAGAAAAAATGCGGACCGCCTCCTTCGATCTGAACGACTTCCTCCACCAATTCAAGTTGCTGCGCCGCATGGGCCCCCTGGAAAATGTGCTTGGCATGCTTCCGGGAATGGATAAGCTGAAAGATTCCTCGATCGACGAGAGACAGCTCAAACGGGTGGAGGCGATAGTTCTCTCCATGACTCCGAAGGAACGGGCGCGTCCAGATATCCTGAACGCGCGACGACGCCAGCGGGTGGCTCGCGGAAGCGGCTCGACAGTAACCGAGGTCAACAATCTCCTTCTTCGCTTCAACCAGATGCGCAAGATGATGAAGAAGGCGGGACAAATGAAGAAACTAATGGCCCAAGCCCGCCGGGCCGGGATACCAGGACTTAGCTGAGCGCGCGATTGGCGCCAAGGCTAGTAATTACCAATCTCAAATCAGCAGCAAAATGGCAGTGGCAATCCGACTCCGGCGCGAAGGCGCTCGCAACAGTCCGTATTACAAGATCGTGGTCGCAGACCAACGCAAGCCGCGCGACGGAAAGTTCATCGAGATTATTGGGACGTATGATCCCAAAAAGAAAGGCGACAACTTCACGCTCCAGCTTGATCGAGCCGACTACTGGGTAAGTGTCGGTGCACGGCCTTCCCTTACGGTTGGCAGCATTATTAACAAAGCCCGTAAGAGAGCCACCGCTTGAGCGGCGCCTGACGCGTGGAGGAGTTCCTTCGCTTCGTCATCGGTCAGCTCGTCGAATATCCGGACGAGATTGTCCTTACGAAGACCGAAACACCGGATCGCGTAATCTTTCACCTAACCGCTCGGAAGAGCGACGTCCCCAGAATCATTGGAAAAGGCGGGCATACCATCCAGGCAATTCGCACGCTTCTGAACGCTTCCGCTCACCGACGCGGCCAAAAAGCGAGTCTCGAAATTCTCGAATGAAAAGCTGGTTGTTTACACTTGCAGTTGCTTTGTGCGTCTTCAGTCTCGGATGCGAAATGCATCCCGTCACCGAGGAGGGTGAGACGGGAGCCAAGCAACCCCCGAAGGCCTCGACAGAGTTGCAGAAAGCTCTCCAACCCGAGCCGGTCAACCCGCACCCACCGTCGTTTTTTGCGACTCCCCAGCCGGAATAGCTCACCGCATCGGCCAAAGTTGCTCCGCTTCTGAGATCTCGACCTAAGCTGCCATCCCGCTTCCGAAACCCCTTGATTGCTGAGCCTCGACGACATCCGTGATGAAAAAAGTCTTCATCCCCCTTCTTGTCATTCTTATCCTTTGCGCTGGCTACGCTGTTTGGACACTGAAGGACAGTGGGCCGGCGGATGCTGCCGAGCTTGTGCCGGCGGAGACGGTCGCTTTTGCGTGCATCCCCGATCTTCCGCGCACCGCCTCTCGATGGCCAAAGACGACGCTAGCGAAGATTGGCGCTGAACAGCAGGTGCAGGCTTTTCTGGAACGACCTTTGCAGTATCTCACCAGCGATCACGGCGGGAATGAGGCCGCTGGAGTTCTGTGGAAGCTGAAGCCCGGGCGCATTTTTGGCGCCGTGACTTCCGTGACCTCGAACGATGCGACCGCACTGGTCGGTTTCCAGTTCTGGGGCGGCAAGAGCGGACACGACCTCGCGGTGGCGCGGCTGCGCGAAGAGCTTTCCAAAGGGCGTCCGCCTGCGGAGGTCAACCGCGAGACCTACAATGGCGTCGAGATCGTCTCCAGCAAGCACGGCGCTCACACCCTCTACAACGCGAGCGAGGGGCAGTGGGGATTTCTCTCGAACAATTTAGCCACCATCAAAGATGCGCTTGATCGGGCGTCCGGCCGGAAGAAGGAGGGCAACCTTGCCGCGAGCGCCCGTTACAAAGAAGTCCTCGAGAAGCTGCTGAAGGATCCCGATCTTCTCTTGTTCTGTCAGCCTCAGAGCGCTTTGGAGACTTTGCTGGAGGTCGGTTCCTCGCTCGGCGCCAAACCCATTCCCCAACAGGTCGAACAACTCAGAAAAGTCGAGGCGGTGGGTGCTACCACCACGTTGGACGGCGCAAATCTGCGGGATAGGATTTTTGTCCAACGCAAAAATCCGCCAGACATCGGCAGGCTCAACCATCATGGCATGAAGCTCACCTCGCCCGAAACGATCGCTTATTTCGACTTCGCGAGTGGTTTTCGCCAGATCTCCACCGCGGTCTCGAATGCCGTGACTGCCGGTGTGCCAAATGCTCAAGCCATCGCAAATTCGCGCCTGCCGCGTTTGGTTCCAGAGGCATTTGGTCCGGATTGCGCCATATCTATTTCGTGGGCCCCCGAACAGATGACGCCCGCGGGACTGCTCGCCCTCCAGATAAAGGACCAAGCCAAGGCCGATGAGGCCTTGCAGGAAGCGCTTTCGATGCTTCCGGAAGCCAGCGTCACTGAATCTGAAGGCGTCCGCTATATTAACTTCCCCTCGTTACAGAGTCCGTTTGCCAATCCGACTCTGGCCCTGATGGACGGATTTTTGGTCTTGGGGGTTAGCTCAGGAGAATTGAATCAGGCGATGCAGACATTCAAGAGCGGGCAAACCCTGGAGAAGGTGCCCGCCTTCGCGGCGGCAGAAACTGCCTATCGGACCGCCAACGAGGTCTTTGGCTACGTGGATAGCAAGACACTCGTTGAGCGCAGCTATCCGAAACTGCGCCAAATCATCATCTTTGGCGCGGCAATCATGCCAGGTGCCAGCGACATCATTGATGGCTCCAAATTGCCTGAAACTGAAACCATCGCCAGGCATCTTCAGCCAATCGTCTACGGACAAACTCGTCTGCCGGAAGGCTATCTGGTTGAGTCTAGCGGGCCGATCACAATGAACCAGGCTTTCTTGATCGCTGCGGGCGCTGGTGCTTCCCTCTTCAAACCCGTCACCACCGGTCCGTAAGCGGAACGCGCCGGGCAGCCGGAGCAAGATTTGCATTGCAACTTGGCGTGCAATCGTGCGTGTTTAGTGAACTATCGCCATGAACTCTTCGCACTGGATCGTGTCCGCCACCGCACTCTTGATCGTGCTTGCAGCCTGTCAAAGCGGCAGCGAGAGCAGCGCTTCTCGAGCGCCCGCCCCTAACCGCTTCGGCTATCAGGGGACCCAGTCGACGCAGACCCAGTTCGCCGATGCGCCGCCCACTCCGACACCGACGCCGGCGCCGGAGCCTCCTCCGCCGCAGGATGCCGCCCCGACTCCTACGCCCGAAACGACGACGGCCACGACAGCTCCGGCGCGAGATATTCCCTATGGAACTCCGGTCCCAGGAAAGGCCGGATTCGTGACTAGCCCGCACGCCCCCTATGCAGGCTACGTTGACGTCCGTGGATTTCCCCCAGGAACCGAGGTCAAGTGCCCATACACGAATAAAATCTTCCTGGTCCCCTGAGCACGGTCGCCATTTTTGGCCCGGGCCTGATTGGCGGTTCGCTCGCGCTCGCGTTGCAATCGCGGCGACCAAACTGGAAGGTGCGTGCGTGGGCGCGCTCACCACAGTCGGCGGAAAGCGCCCGTAAGTTCTTTCCCACCGTCTCCTTGGACGCGACCGAGGTGGCCTCGGAGAGCCATATTTGCGTCTTCTGCACGCCTATCGGCGCGATGCCCCAACTTGCCGGACAGCTCGCTCCGGTGGTTGCGGACACGGCGACAGTCACGGATGTGGGCAGTGTCAAGGCAGGTGTCGTTAGCCAACTGGAAGCAATCCTCGGCAGGCGATTCGTTGGCTCGCATCCGATGGCCGGCTCTGAGCAAAGTGGAATCAGCGCCGCCAGAGCAAATCTCTTTGAAGGCGCAGTTTGCATTCTCACGCCCACGGGCAACTCGGCGCCCGATAAGGTAGAAGTCCTTCGAGACCTGTGGGAATGCGTCGGCTGCCGCATCGTCGAAATGACGCCGCAGGAACATGACGAACGCATCGCCTGCGTGAGTCATCTGCCGCACGCGATTGCGGCGAGCCTCGTCAACGCCATTCATCTGCGAGTTCCAGATGTCGGCTGCATCGCCGGAGGTGGATACCGTGATACCACTCGCATCGCCGCTGGGCCGGCCCCCATGTGGCGAGAGATTCTTCTTGAAAACCGCGCAGCATTGCTGGCGGGATTGGAAGACTTTACGCTTACCCTCGAGAAGATGAAGGAACTGATCCGCCTGGCCGATTCCGCAGAGTTGGAGTTGTTTCTTGAGCGCGCCCGGGCAATTCGCCAAGATCTGTCATGAGCTCGGACGTCCTGCGCGTCAGACGAGCGCCACGGCTGGAAACCGAAATTGTGGTGCCCGGCGACAAGAGTATATCGCATCGCGCTATCATGCTCGCCGCGCTTTCCAACGGCGTTTGCAAAATCACGAATTTCCTCGAAGGAGAGGATTGTCTTAGCACTATCAAGGCGTTCCAACAACTCGGTGTGACCATCGAGCGTCCTGACACCGGACTGGTTGTCGTTTACGGATCCCACGGGAAAGTCGTCGCGCCCGAAGGAGACATCGATTGCGGCAACTCCGGGACGACGATGCGACTCCTCTCCGGAGTTCTCGCCGCGCAGCCCTTTGCTACCCGGCTTATCGGCGATGATTCTCTCTCCAAGCGGCCGATGCGCAGAATTGTCGAACCACTCACCCAAATGGGTGCAAGCATCACCGCGCTCGGTGCGAACGATTGTGCCCCCCTGGTGATTCGGGGGGGACCACTGCATAGCATCACCTATAGTCCGCCAATGGCCAGCGCCCAGGTCAAGAGCGCGATTCTCTTCGCTGGTCTCTACGCAGACGGGGTCACGACGGTAATCGAGCCGTCTCCAAGTCGCGATCATACCGAACGCATGCTCGAGTATTTTCTCGTCAAGCTTCGACGAGAGGAGGTCCGTCCTGAGCGAGGCCGCAAATCGCATGAATACCGCGTCTCCATGCTCGGCCACCAGCAGATCGAGTCGCGGGATTTTGCAGTTCCTGGTGATATCTCGAGCGCGGCATTCTGGTTGGTAACAGCCGCTTGCCAGCCGGGTTCTCGCCTGCTGGTAAAGAACGTCGGCCTCAATCCTACTCGAACCGGGATCCTCGATGTGCTGGTCCGAATGGGTGCTCGTATTCGAGAAGTGGTCGAGAGCGTCGAGGAAGGAGAGCCCTCCGGTGTCATTGATATCAAGGGGGACTCCCTCACCGGAACGATCATCGAAGGGAGTGAGGTGCCAAACGTTATTGACGAGCTACCGGTCCTGGCCGTTGCGGGCGCCCTTGCGGAGGGGAGGACAATTATTCGAGACGCCAAGGAGCTCAGGTTCAAGGAGACGGACCGTATCGCCGCGATCGCCGCAAATCTTCGGGCCATGGGTGTGGAAGTCCAGGAGGCTGATGATGGCATGACGATCTATGGCGGCGGCAAACTCAACGGCGCTACCTTGCCAAGCTTTGGCGATCACCGGATTGCCATGGCCTTCGCCATCGCGGGTCTTTTTGCCTCAGGTTCAACCATTATCGAAGACGTCGGTTGCATTCGAACATCTTATCCGCAGTTCGAGTCGATTTTAATGCATCTCCAAAGGGGAGATCGCACGCTCCGACATCCAACGCCGGTAATCTCCTCGCTGGTTGGAAAGCGGCGAACCTTCCGATCCTTCCTAAAGTGAAGATTGTCATCGCGATCGATGGCCCGGCCGCTTCAGGAAAGAGCAGCGTTGCGAGGAGGGTTTCGAGGCGACTCGGATTTTCTTACATCGATTCCGGTGCGTTTTACCGTGCGGTCACCTGGTGGGTCCTGCGCCGTCGAGCGGACCCCGCCTCGGCACAGGATGTCTCCGCGCTCGTCGCGAAAAGCCAACTCGAGT
>DATLIT010000484.1:0-7814 GCA_035539295.1 Terrimicrobiaceae bacterium
CGATGCCTACTGTGAGGAAGGCCGCTCCGTTCAAGGTCTCCAGCCGCTTGAGATCATCCGCTCGGCTGCCCTCACTGCTGAACAGCAAAACGAACGCACCCGCGCTCTTCGCTTCCAGCGCGCTCTCGCGCAACTTGACCCCAAAGCAACTCCACCTGTGCTCAGCACGGAGGACCTTCCGCTAGCCAGTCCAGCGGTCTTGCTATGGATGGCGGACGTCCTGGAAAAGACTAACCCGACGCTCGGAGAGAGCGCCGCCCGCGCTTCCATTGACAACTTCGGCCCAACGCAGTGGACCGGCGAGGCCTTCTTCAAACTCGGCAACTTCGCTTTCGAGCGACGCGATTGGAAGCAAGCCGAAACTGGATTCAATAAGGCGATCAGAACATCTCCCATGAACGACGTCGCTGCGCGGGCCACGATGCGATTGGGTGACGTTAAGCGGGTGCAAGGACACTTCGATGAGGCAACCAAACGCTACGAAGAAGTTCTCCAGGTCAAGGAATGGAAGGGCGAGCTTTGGCCACAAGCCCTCTACTTCGTCGGCGAAAGCCTCCGCGAGCAGGGCAAGGAAAAGGAAGCTTATGCCTACTATCAACGCATCTACGTGCTCTACCCCCATTACAAGGAGTGGACCGCCAAAGCCTATCTTCGTTGCGCCGACATCTCGGTGAATCTCGGCTTGAAAGACGACGCTGTGAAAACGCTCGGCGAAATGCTCGCGAACCAATCGCTGCGTTCGACGCCCGAATACCCCTCCGCAGAGCAAAGACTCAAGGAACTGCAGTAGCCATGAGGAGATCACTTGCCGCCTTTTCCTTGTTGGTCGTCGTGAGTGCCTCAAACGGCCAGACACCTGCTCAGACACCTCCCGTTCCGCCCCCTGCTGGGTATCGCGTGACTATCACGGATAGCAAGTCGGGGAAAAACAGCACAGTCCATGCTTCCAAGCTTGCCGGAGGTCAGTTTTACCTGGTGGCCAGTGGCGGTACGATTGCCATTCCCGCCAACACCATCTCTGCCGCCGAGTTCGAACTTCCCACGGCGGTGCGGCAGGCATCCGAAGCATACCGCGCGGGTAATGTGGAGAAGGCGCTGTCGCTATATCCGGCCATCGAGCCGATGCGTAGCTTTGTCACGCTCCCAAAGTGCAATGTCACCGAGGAATTCCTCAACTTTGCCGACGCCTACCGGCAGACACGCAAGTATGCCGAAGCGGAAGCTTTGTTGCGTTCCCTGAATTTCGGTGAGAACACGGAGGCGCCGCTGCGGGCAACATTGATTCACGCGTTCATCTTCTGTGACAAGAACGAGACCGCCAAAGCCGAAGCGCTCATGAAGGATTTTCCACGCACGAACCCCGAGGACTTGAATTTTCCGCTCGACCGAATTGTGCGAACGCGCATTTTCCTGGCAAATGGAAAATTTCACGAGGCTGCCCTTGAGGCGGGTGAAGCCGTCGCGATTACACGCATTGAGGCCCCGGTTTATCCAGAGTCTCTCTATCTCGCAGCCGCTTGCTACGAGAAGATGGGAGAAGTCGTGGAAAAGCAAAAGGCCGGTCGCGACCGGACTGAGAGCGAGAAGATCATCGACGAGACCGTCGATTATCCGGCCGTCAGCAAGTCAGTGCGGCAGGAATTGGCGCTGCTTTTCGCAAACAACTACTGGGCCAAGAAAGACCCCGTCAACGTCGAGGAGTTGCTCGCCGCAGCCGCAGGCGTAAACCTCAAATCGACCAAAAAAGCGAACTCCGCTGCCACCGGTGAAGGGCAACCAGCCCAAACTGCCGAAAAAGCTGAAGAAAAAGAAAAGCCCGTTTGGGAGAACTTTCTCAAACAACCAGAAGCCAAACCAGATAATGAAGAAATCGATAGTAAACTCTAGATCCGTCGCCGGTCTTTTTGGTGTCGCGACGATTGTCGTCCTCATCGGACTTCTTCCGTTCATGCCGAACTCGCAGGCACAGGAGTCCCCTGCCCCGACGGACCAGGCCGCGCCTCAACAGCAAGGCGAACAGGCTGCTGCCCCGAAACATAAGGACAAGACCTTTTTCCAAGTCTTGAGGGACGGCGGAATCGTCATGTTCCCACTGGCAGCGGTCTCCGTATACATGCTCACCCTCATCATTGACAGCGTGCGTCGGATTCAGAACAAGGTGGTGTGTCCTCCCGACATCATTAACCTCCTTCGCTCACAGTTCAGCGCCGGAGACTACAACGCCGCCTTTCAAACGTGCCGCTCGAAGGCTTGCTTCCTGACCAACGTCGTCAGGGCCGGCCTAAGCATGCTTGGGCAGGGAAAAGAAATCACTGAAAAGTCGATGGAAGACGTGATGGCCAAGGAGATCGCCTCGATGAACACGCGCATCTACTACCTGAATCTGATTGGTGTTGTTACTCCGATGATTGGTCTCACCGGAACCGTGCTGGGAATGATGAGTGCATTCAAGACGCTCGGCACCAGCGGCATCGGCGATCCTTCGGCGCTTGCCGGCGCGATCGGTGAAGTCCTTGTGGCCACGGCTACCGGTCTCTTTGTCGCCATCCCCGGTTTCGCGAGCTACTATTTCTTCCGCAATCGCATTCAGGCAGTCTCCAGCCATACCGAGGAGGTCATTAACAATCTCTTCCGCGGCATGCCGTATGCCTATCTGGCGGGAATGCACATCGGCGACGATCCTATCTACGCCGCCATTCCCAAGGAGTACATGGCGGCCAACGAGCAGCCAGCGGAGTTCGCGGAGCAGCAATCGGCGTAAGTTCAGGCTGGTGCCATGAAGATCAGATCGCCACATGCGGAGGACCTCGGGTTTCAAATCGCCCCGATGTGCGACGTCCTCCTCGTTTTGCTCGTCTTCTTCATTTCCATCACCGCCACCAGCGCGCTGCGTTCCGACCGTGCCATCGAACTTCCGGTGGGACCAAATGCTACAAAAAAGGCTACCGCCCGCTCCGAAGCCCTCATCAATGTAAAGTGGGTTCCGGAAAAGTCCGCGGGGGTAGTTGCCATCGAAAGCAAGATCATTACGGAGCTTCCCGCCGTCACCGAAATGCTGGCTCCGCGCTCGAAAGCCGATCCCAATTATCGGGTGGTTATTCGAGCGGACCGGAAGACTCCTGCCCAGTATGTCGAGAAGGTCATGGCTGCGTGCGCTGAAGCCGGTATCACCGACATCTCCTTCTCGGTCTTGAACCGCGAGTAACCCATGCGCATCCACTCCGAATCCGAAGGAAATCTGGAGTTTCAGATCGCTCCAATGGTGGATGTGATCTTCATTCTCATCCTTTTCTTCATGTGCTCGGCCGGCGCTGTTAAGGTTGAGAACGAACTGAGCCTCAAGCTGCCAGGTCGCATTTCCCAAGACCAGCCGATGCGCATGCTCGACGAACAGATCATCGAGATCGAAGAGAATGGTCAGATCATTTTGAATGACCAGCAAATGGACACGTCGGCGCTCGCGGGAACGCTCCTGCGCTACAAGGCCATCTCGGATGACGCAAAGTCCGGCACGGTGATTACCATACTCACGGCGAGGAACACGAAATACCAGAGGATCATCGACGTGCTCAATGAATGCGCCGCCGCGAAGATCGAGTCGGTCACCTTCATGACGCGACCAGACGAAAATAAGCTGGCCTCCCGATGAGCGAGACGACCGCAAATCCCCAGGACTTCGTCACCAAGCGCAAACAACCGCTTCTGGGCACGTTTTCGATCAGCGTTCTCATCCATGCGGCCGTCATCGCTCTGCTTGGCGGCGTCGTCGTCTTCAAGGTGCTTGAACGACCGCCTGCCCAGTTCAAGCCGCCTCCACCGCCGGCAAAGGTAACTAAGCTCGAACCAAGAAAGCTCCAGCACAAGATCAAGATTCGCGAGCAGCAGCAAAATAGCGGTCGGCCGCGCGTCTCCCCTCGCCTGACTGCGAACCGCGTTTCCGGCATCTCGCTGCCGGAAATCGAAGTGGACCCGATGGCGGAGCCGGTCAAGACAAACATCCGGAAGAGCCTCGGCAAGAATTTCTCCAAAGACGGTCTTGGAACCGGATTCGGCAGCGGAACCGGCTCCGGAGGACTCGGACTGGGAACCTCTACCGTGAGCTTTTTCGGCATCAATGCCAAAGGAGAACGCATCGCCTTTATCGTCGATCTCTCCCGCAGCATGGTCGAAGACGAGAAGGGAGGACTCGATGGCATCGTTGTCATGAAGGACGAACTCAAGAAGATGGTCGAAAAGCTCAACGACGGCACCTTCTTTAATCTCATTTTCTTTGACGACAACGTGGACATCTTCAAGCCGAAGCTGGTTGTGGCGAAGAGTGACACGAAGAAAGAGGCCGACGCGTTTATTTCCCCTTATTACTCAGAATACGGCAAGGAACTGCTCCAGAACTACTCCGAAGACAAGCGGAGTTGGCCCTCGGCAACGCGCCTGCGCAATTACACAATGCCGATGATGGAAGCCCGCAACAAATACGTCGGCGATGGTGGCCACACGAACAGCCAAATCGATGCTCCTCTCGTCGCTGCCTTTCAAATGCAGGCAGACACCATTTTCATCATCAGTGACGGGGCACCCATTTTTCAACGCGCCCTCTTTGGCAAAGAACTCGAAGTATACGAAAAAAAGGTGGCGGAAGCGCAGGAGAGATGGGCGAAGGTGATGGAAAAGGATCGCGCTAAGATCGAGAAAGCCAATAAGGAGAGCACCGAAAAGTATTGGAAAGAAGTCGATGCAGAAAACGCCAAGCGAGCTCGCCAGGGGTTGCCGCCGAAGGTTATCGAACAAGGAGGACCGGTCGGATTAGGCATGAGCGTCGGCCGTCCTAACTTATCCACCACAGAGACCATTGACTACGTTCGAGCTCTCGCGGCCGAGCTATACGGCGACGACAAACGAAAGTTCCCCAGAATTTACACGGTGGCCTATGGGGCGGACGCCGCCGGCGAAAGTTTTCTCAAGGCCCTCGCTCAGGAATTTCACGGGAAGTTCAAGAGGATCCGCGGCTTGGCAAATCCGGTGAAGGTAAAGAGCTAAGACGGCAAGCCTAAGCGCCTCCCCGAGCACGTCCTCAGGCCGCGATGCATAAAATGTGTAGAGGCGCTTGTGCTAAGCGCCTGCAGATGTGGCTGGGAGCTTGACACAAGCGCCCCCACAATATTCGCCGGGGCTACAATTGGCGCCCCCGCTTAAAGGCAGAAAACCGCTCGGCGGATTGTCCGCGGAGCGGTTCTGATTTTAGCGAACTAAGGAACCGGTCGAGCGTCGTTCGTTCAGCCGATCAGAGCCCCGAAGGGATCGCAAATTTAGGATTGCCATTGGCGTCCCACAGCCCCCAATGCGCTTTGGCTTTGTTTCTTCCACGGCTCGTCCTAGGCCTCGAAGAGGAAAGTGGGTCCGAACTGGCCGTCTTTGACGGCATTGACAATGTCGGTCGTATAGATCTTTTCGTTTTCGACGCTTGTAACCGCGGCACCATTGTCCGGCTTGCCAGCGCTTGGCCAACCGACTTCCCCCAGCATAACCGGCTTGCCATTGGCAACGTTAGCTATGGCGTAGTCATACCAGTACTTGGTATTCTTCTTGCCCTCTTGCAGCGGGAGCTTCGCATAGACGGATACACCGTAAAGATCAGGCAATCGGCTTTTGACTCCCGCATGATCCGCTTTCCATAATCCTTGCCCTGCCGGAATAAGGGTTAGGACTTCCATCCTCCATCTTTTGAGGATTAAGCGCCCAGTGGAAGCCCAAGCACGTCGTGACCCTGACGTTGGCGGGAACGCTTTGCGTAACCTTATTTATGTCGGCGATTAGTTGTTCAACTGAGACCGCGCCATCCGCAAAGTCCTGGTCCAGGCATTCATTCCCGACGATGACATACTCGACGATATTCGGATATTTGTTCGCCAGTTCGATCGCCTTGGCGATTTGCTCTTCAGTCGCTGAACGGTGCTTCGAAGATTCATAAATCCTCAAATAAGCATTTAAATGCGGGTAGTTTTGCGCAACGAAAGGAACTAAACCTAAGACGCGCTTTTCCGTCCCGTAGGTTCGGATATAGCCGAACTTCTGGACAATCTTGCCGAGATCCTCCCGAAACTGAGCGTCGGTGATCGGAGGGTCGTCGGGCCGGTTAGGATCCTGGCCAGGCTTGTGGTAGGGGCCGTAGTTCACCCCGACGAATCCTGGGCCGGCGTAACTACAAGTTTCCCCCACGGCAAGCATGACAAGGCCTGCGGCGACGAACTTGCTGACAATTCTCATCTTCATTTTGCTAGTCAGTATTGATAGTTTGCGCTTGAGATCCCGAGGGGATTCAAACTTTGCGCCGACAATAGAATGCCGAAGTTCTTTCCTCTACGACAACGAACCGATGTTTTGCGCCAAACTAGGGTTCAGCTTGACCCCTCGCCGCGGAACTTGGTCGTTGCCTAGTAGGTTGCCTCGAAAAGTCAACCAGGGCTCGGAGCAAAAAAAACGCCCAGCGGAGCCTGAAGGCACTGGGCGGTCGAGGGAAGCAACGGCCGGTTTTTGGATGAGGCGGATCTACTTACATCTCCCGGATGTCGTTTGAGGCGAGATTCTGATCTATGGCTTTTTCTTCGGCGTGGGAGATGGTGTGGGAGTTGACGGCGCGGCGGCGATTTCGCCGAGCTTTGCTCCGGCGGCTTCGACGAGCTTCGTGGTCATATCCTCTTTGGTTAAAGGGGCGATCGCCACCACCCTCCAGACGCGTGGGATTTCGCTCTCCGACACCAAAGGTGCGTTCACCCAAACGTCCTTCGATATCGCGGTAACCATCAAACCGATTCTTGGCTGTTCCTGTTCCGGCAGCGTTCTCATCTCAAAGCCAAGCTTTCGCATCGCATTCTGGGATTCCATCAGGCTGGTTTGTCCCGTCCCATGGGAAATATCGAAGGGACGCCGCATTCTGAGTGGAACCCTCGAAGTTGCACCGGGTGTCGAGCGCTCGAGCGTCGCAATTATAATAAGATCGGCCTTTTCCTCCGTATCGTTGATCTTGAATCCCAACGAAGCAAGCTGCGTCCGGACCAGCTCGGCCACCGTGTCCGCTTCGGTAGCATCACTCATGTAGGAATCAGGCACGACCATGACGGATCGACTCCCGGCCTGTGCCGGATTGATCACCTCCGCCGTGACTTTCACCTGCGAAATGGTGGCGCAGCTAAAAAATGTCAAAGAGAGCGCGAGCATGAGCAACAGCTGCCA
Source organism: Terrimicrobiaceae bacterium (assembly GCA_035539295.1). Classification (GTDB taxonomy): domain Bacteria; phylum Verrucomicrobiota; class Verrucomicrobiia; order Chthoniobacterales; family Terrimicrobiaceae; genus DASTFP01. Next base: position 7,231 of record DATLIT010000484.1, read on the forward strand.
CCTGTGCAGCCACAGATCCTTCAACTTCATCTGACAACAGCCGAGAAGGCTTGCGCCGAAGGCTACCCGAAATAAGAAACGACCTCGTCGCCTGAAGAATCTTCAGTCCGTTGAGGCCGTTCCAGCCAGACAGGTTCTAATTCAATCAGCTCCGTTGGCGTCCTGCGATCTTGCGGCCCTTCAGTAGGCGGTATCCTTAGGGCGGAACACCTGAAGAAACGTGTTAATGATTATCCAGAAATCGAGAGGCAGTGACCAATCCTCGATATACTTGATGTCCAGCTTGGCGCGTTCGACGACGTCCTGATCATTCTTGGCTTCACCGCGATAGCCGCTCATTTGCGCCAAACCTGTGATTCCAGGCTTGGCGAACGTTCGGACGTGGTACTCTCGCATGACTACGCTGAATCTTCGGTTGTGAATGATCATATGCGGCCGCGGTCCCACGACGCTCATGTGTCCAAGAAAGACATTGAGGAATTGCGGAATTTCATCCAGGCTGGTCTTTCGAAGGATTCGTCCCATCGGGTAAATACGCGGATCGCCTGCAGTGGCTTGCTTGGAAGCCTCATCGCCCTTATCAG
>DATLIT010000485.1:0-3910 GCA_035539295.1 Terrimicrobiaceae bacterium
GTTCTATACGCACGTGCATCTTCACGGGGGTCCGGCTCCAGTTCGGCGCTATCTCCCGGAGCTGATCGACCTGGTGCTCAACGAGAAAATCAATCCCGGAAAGGTGTTCGACTTAACCCTGCCTCTCGATCAGGTAGCTGAAGGCTATCGCGCGATGGACGAGCGGCGGGCGATAAAGACACTTCTCCGTACTTAGGTATTCACGAAGGGGCAAACGAATGGATCGCAGATCGTTCTGCCTGCTGCTGACGCCATTATTCGGACAAAGGACGACTGGACACGAGCAGCAACACAAGGAGCACAAAGATGGAAATCAAACGAGCTGGTTCGCAACCATCAGCGAAGGGACCTGCAGAATGGTTTACCTGCAACGTGCGTATCGATCCGCTTTTTCAGGCGCCCGATTCCGCGCGTGGTCAAGGGTCCAGCGTGACATTCGAACCGGGTGCGCGGACGGCGTGGCACACCCATCCGCTTGGACAGACGCTCATCGTAACGGCCGGCCTTGGCTGGGTGCAGCGCAAAGGCGCCCTGGTCGAAGAGATTCGCCCGGGTGACGTCGTGTGGTTTGCACCGGGCGAAAAACACTGGCACGGAGCAGCGCCGACAATCGGCATGACACACATTGCGATACAGGAGAAGCTCAACGGCAAGGTTGTTGAGTGGATGGAGCACGTCACTGACGACCAGTACAGGAAGTGAAGTCGCCTCCCATCGGCGCACGGATCAGACGCCGCGATGGCTTCGTGCCTGCGCGTCGCCGACGAACGTAATCAGGTTTCATTCGTTCCGAAACTCGTACTTGGCGCACGAAACGAACGCCTAGTTGCCACGTTGATGCAGAAGCGAGAACGCTTTCAATGCCGCAAGCCAGGCCACTAGTACAATGGCGTGCCGTGCGTAGTTAAGATTGGCCCACTGCACAGCCGTCGCCACTGACTCAGCGGAGTCTGGAGCCTGCATCAAGCCCGCCATTGTCGGAATAAAGTAGGAGAGAGTTAGGATTCTATCTGCCATTGCGGTCAGGGCCGCGGCCAACCACCAGCGGCGCAGTTCGTTGATGGCACGCCAAGCAGCAATCAGGTTTGCCAGCGTTAGGACCGTCAGTGGTACGGTTGTAACGAAAACCCAGAACCGTAACCCAGTGTTGTCTCGCCGTGCCGCCTCGGCATTCCAGTGGAGCTCGGAATCCGGAGACGTAATGAGCCAATTGTGGAAAACGATTCGGCCCTCGTAGAGCCCAGCACCGAATGCTATGCCCAGATTAATGACGAAGAGCCACAACAAGATTTGCGAAACAGGGCGGCTGGCCATCAAAAGTTTTTCCTCTTCCGATACGCAACAACGCGATCATCTTAATGGATGAGCTGATAGATCAAAAGCGCAGCGCGCTTGGCCTGGAGCGGCAGCCGGGCGAGGTCGACGGATTCTCCTTCCGCATGAGAGCCTGAGCCGTTTGCTCCAAGGCCCGATAAGGAGTCAACATAGGGCGCTACGAATGAGATATCCCCTGCCCCGCGCAGCATGGGATCCAGATCTCCAATCCCGGGTTCACGAAGCAGACGATTGCCCTCATTCAGCTTGGTCAGGAGAGATGTGTTGCCCACGGATGGCGCCATTGGAGGGTATTTGTCGACGAACTTGATTGTCGCTTTGGTTCCGCTCAGATTGCGGGAGAGTATGGAGTGCATCTTGTCTTTAATACGGGCAAGTTGCTCGGTCGAGATAGCGCGGACATCCCCAATGGCGAGCGCCTCGCCCGGTATGATATTCGGCTTGCCCGATACTGACGCGCCGCCACCCGGCTTCGATTCAACGTCGGCGCCGCCGACGATCATACCCACACTGTAGGTGAGATTTGGCTCGCGCAGGTTCTCACGGAACTGATTCAGGATTCGGCTGATCTCGTAGATCGCCCCGTCGCCGAGCCGATCAGAAAAAATGACGCCTGAGTGTCCGGTCTTCGCTTGAACTCTGAGTTCCCAGGTGGTGGCACCTCGACGTGCGGTGGACGCGAAATCACCGCCCTGGTGTCGCACGCCTCCTTCAAAACACAGAGCGGCTTCGCTATGTCTTCCTGCCTCAATAAATTCCTTGCGAGAGATTTCGACTGGCTCGCCGGGTGATTCCTCGTCGCCCGTAAGGAACACAGTGATGGAACTGTTATCGAGCAGGCCGGCCTTTTGTAGAGCCTTCAATGCTGACAGCATGACAACGATTCCACCCTTCATGTCCGACACACCCGGCCCTATTGCGCTATCGCCAGTGCGCGTGAATTTATGAAAAGGACTCGACGGCTCGAACACCGTGTCCATGTGGCCGATCAGTAACAGCCGCTTGCCGCGGGCGCCCTTTCTCTCCGCGACGAGATGTGGACCACGCCGGACAGCGTCCATCGAGATCATGCGGGTGGCGAAGCCCAGTGACTGAAACTCGGGCTCGAGCACTTTTGCGACTTCAGCTACCCCAGCGGGATTAAACGTACCCGAATTTATGTTGACGATCCGTTCGAGGAGTGAAATGGCAGCAGGAGCCTGCTCGTCGATCGATCGCACAATGACAGTCTGCTCTGTCGAGAGACCTTGTGCGGCCAGGGACGTGGCTGCAAGCCAGAGAACAAAGCGCATGCGCAATCGTACCAACTGTCTCGCCGGGGTTTGCACCGCGAGCCCCATTGCGCTTCTGGTCTCGCTATGATCCTAAGCGGAAGTACGATCGCCAAATGGCAAGACTGAGCCTTGCTGCACTGGTCTTTGTGGGATACTGCCCGCTTTCGGCGCTCGCGCAAGTTTCAAGCTCCGCAAGAGATCTCTCTTACCTCGATCCGCTTCGGGACGCGGACCGGTTGTCGCTTAGCAAGGCCGCCCGCCTCGAGAACCAGCTCCTTCAGCGGCCGGAGGATCTTTCTGTCCGGGCACGCCTGATCAGCCATTACTTCCAGCACGCGACCGCACAGCCGCGTATTTCTCACATCCTGTGGGTTATTCAGCATCATCCCGGAAGCAAACTGGCAGGATCCCCGGTCGCCAGGGTTACATCGAGTCATGATGTCCTGAGTACGCGGAGCGATTATGAGAGCGTCCGTATCGCCTGGATCCGCCAGATCGACGCGAATCCTGCGCAGCCGGATATTCTGGCGAACGCCTGCGTTCTTTGAGATGGAAGAGCCCAGCAGATCAGAAGTGCTTCTGAAGCGAGCGCTGCTCCTGCAGCCTGAAAACAAGTTCCGACTCGCGTCCTTGGCCAGCTTCTACACTCGAGCGATCACCGGCTGCGACATCTATGCCGATCGATGCTCCGATCGAGGGTGGATCACGCGAGTGAAATTCGAACTCGAGTCATCAGACAACCAGGAACTCGTCGCGGCGATTGGCGGCCAACTCCTTGACCGAATCGAGGCGGCGAATGCGCAACTCACCAGGATCGACGACTCATTTCCCTTGCAGTTATTGAAACGGGCGGCGGAACTGCGCTGAATCAGGGCTCGGGGGTCGTAAGAGGCGCTAATACCTTTAACGTCAAATAAGTCATCGCGCTGAGGATGACAGCGATCTGATACGCCTCGACCGCGCACGCGACGCCAATGGCTCCGGTTGCCCAGAGGCCCGCTGCAGTCGCAGTGCCCCGGACGATCTTCCCCGTTTTGAGAATCGCGCCACCTCCGATAAAGCCCATACCGGTAATCACTCCTTCGATGATCCGGGCGAGCCCTTCAGGATGGCCCTTAAGAACTGTTTCGCTCGCGAGAACGAACCCGCAGCTTGCGACAGCCACGAGGGGGAACGTACGAATACCGGCGCTTCGGTCCGCGCGCTCTCGTTCCCAACCGATCGGAAGAGCGAGAAGGTACGCGACGCTGAGGTCAAGAAGTTGGCTAAGCACCGGCATCATACCTGTTCACTATACTTTC
>DATLIT010000486.1:0-3259 GCA_035539295.1 Terrimicrobiaceae bacterium
AATTAGAGGGGCCTTCAAAGTAATCTCGCAATAAGAATTCGCCAACCCGAGCGGCAGGACGCTTAGCTTCTCGGTCTTTGCCTGGATGTTTGTGCTGAACCAATGCGCGATCTGCGGCGGGCATCTTTGGAGAAATTCCTCTGTGATAGGACGATCGCTTTCCGAGCTGACGAGAACCACTCTGTTCCTAGCCTGCCGGATCTGATCGAACAGCCCGATAAGGTGATCGACTTTGCAGTAAACGCACGATCCAGCCGGCGGCTGGCTGCGCTCGGTCTTGATCTCCGCCCTGCCGTCGACGCTCCAAACCTGGTCGCATGCCATCATTAGCTGTTCCGCCGAGATGAAGCGCTTCTCGACGTCCTCTGAGGAGAATGGAAACATCGTCAGCGCGGCAACCATTGCTGTCGTGTCTCATCGAACCAAAATATGCGAGCCGCGGATTGTCCGAGCGTAAAATTCCAAAGCACACCTTTTAGCGAACGCGGGCTGTGGTATTCCCAATAGCGAGTCACCTTTTCGCGAAGTCTCTCTGGTCGCGTGCAGGTCATCGCTTCCTTCCGGTAGGCTTCCAATCCTTCACTCAGCTGCCCCTTGTGGACGCGAAAGGCTCCCAGAAAGCTCATGACGGTGTGTAGCTCGGTACTTTTTGCAAGCTGAGTCCATAGAAAATAATCCCCGCCGAGACGAAATCTTCTTAGCGCTTCCAGATCCACGTGCTCAAGAAGCTTGCGGCGGAAGAAAATGCCTTCCTGCTGAATGCCCGCATAAGGGAACCCCTTTAAGTAAGTGCCATTCAGTATAAACTCTCGCCTGTAACGGGGAGGTTTCGAAATAGCGATGACTTCGCCCTCTTCGTTGATTTTGAGGTGATAGCCGCAAACCCAGTTCACTCCTTCGTGACTCATGATCTGCGATGCGATTCGGAAGGCGTGCTCATGGAGGATGTCTCCCGCGTTCAAATAGGTCACCAAATCACCCGTGGTCTTCGCGAATCCTTTGACCAGCGCGTCGTAGAGACCCGTATCGGGCTCTGAAAGGAAAGTGACGTCGTCGCAAAGATATTTGGACACTACCTCTGCGGTCGCATCCGTGGAGGCGCCGTCGACGATAAAGTACTCGAGCGCAGCGATCCCCTGCTTCAACGCGCTTTGCTCAACGACCGAACGGATTGTCTCCGGAAGGTGCGAGGAGGCGTTCCGGCAGGCGGTTATCACGCTGAACTTCACTGCCCTCGATCCCCGCGGAGCCGTCTCCGAGCCCACGATAGGTAGTCTGTGATGGGAGACATGGACGCCCCGATCAATGGCAACCGCGCTGGCACCTCGAGAAGTCCCGCGCCATTCCGCCTGGCCCATGCGTTGTATTCCCGCACATTGTGGCGAAAATAGGGATTGCTTGTGCGCTTTGAAGCACCGGATTCCGGATGGGAGGGGTGATCGATGAAGCCATTGTGAGACTCGTACGCTCCGATGAGTGCGGGCGCACGCGTCAGCCACCAATCCACATGGCTACCCCCGCACCAAAGATCGGGAATATCCCTCGAAAGATAGTTATCCCAAATGACGTTGGGGATAAGATACATGTCCACGCCTCCGCAGAGTTCGCCCGAAGGTACTTCCCTGCGGTGAAAGCCGTGAACCTTGGCCCGGTCAGCGATCGCAAAAGGATTTCGTGTCAGAATAACATCGGAATTGCACCAGACAAAGTAGTCGCTCGAGCTGCTCCGCCGGGCATGCCGGAGAATCTCCGCCAGTTTCGTCATTTCGGGACCCGCAGGGAAGAGCGCCGGTTCGAGGCCAAGGGCCTCGATGCTCTCGAGCAACCTTTGCTGAGCCACGCGCAGCCTCTCGTTCGGACAGGGTTCGATCCACTGGAAGGTGACGCGGAGCTTCACACTGGCTTACAGCACAAGCCTCCCACTGGCAGACCCGCCATTGCGCGTCCGCCATTTGTAAATTGTTTTTGGCATCCGAGCACAGGTCCGCGATGCATAGTGAGACAGAGCCAAGACTGGAGAAATTTTCTGAGGCGTGGTTTACCGAACAGAAACTTCTGGGCAAACGCTTTTCGCAATAATCGGCAAGGCATGCTCGCGCGGATACGGAATCGCATGCTCAACGAATTCACGTTCCAGAGCTCCTGAGACACTGACTCTAAAAAACCCGTATCCTAGTTCGTCATCTGCGTCAATCTGTGTCATCTGCGGATAGTTAGATCGAATCGGTCTTGTCAGTATTGGTTGACGACAGCATCCTTCGATCCGCCGTTTCTCATTTGATCGAAGATCCATGCATAGGTCTTTTCGAGTCCGGTTTGGAGGGGGATGGAAGGCTCCCACCCAATCGTGCTTTTGATCAGCGTGTTGTCGCTGCTGCGGCCGCGAACTCCCTTCGGAGCATCGAGGTTGTAGTTGCGTTTGACCCTGATCCCGGCGATTTGCTCGGCGAGATCCACAAGCCGGTTTATGGTTACCATCTCGGAGCTTCCGATGTTAAGCGGATGGGCGATGTCGCTGTCCATGAGCGCGCGTGTACCGTAGAGGCAGTCGTCAATGAACATGAAGCTACGCGTTTGCTCGCCGTCGCCCCAAATTTCGATTTCGTGATGGCCGGACAGTTTCGCGGCGATAACTTTTCGGCAGATCGCTGCTGGGGCCTTCTCGCGGCCGCCATTGAAGGTGCCGTGGGGACCATAAACATTATGGTAGCGGGCCACCCTTGTTTCGAGACCGAAGTCTTCGCGGAAGTGCCGGCACATCCTTTCGCTAAAGAGCTTTTCCTAGCGATAGCCGTCCACTGGATCGGCAGGATAGGCGTCCGCTTCCTTCAAGCCTGGAATATCGGAACGCTGCAGTTTGAAGCCGGCATAGACGCATGCCGATGAGGAATAAAAGAAGCGCGTCACGCCGCAGGCTCGAGCCGCCATCAGCATCTGGGTGTTGATTAAGACATTGAGCATGCAGAGGCCCTTGTTAAGTTCGACAAATCCCATCCCGCCCATGTCGGCGGCCAAATTATACACTCGATCACAGCCCTTGACGACGGTGAGACACGCGTCTTTCTCCTCAAGAGTCAGCGTCAGATTTTCAGCGGGCAGAAATCTTTGATACCACTGCCACTGCGGCTTCTTGTCCCCGCGCGGACGCGGTGTCCCTCCTGCAGCAACTTGGCGACAAGATGTCCGCTTTAAGCTGAGCGCTGCACAAGCCTCCGACTTCTCAACGGGCCGGAAGACGTTCTCATCGACGCCGTAAGGG
>DATLIT010000487.1:0-4034 GCA_035539295.1 Terrimicrobiaceae bacterium
AATAGTCAACTTGCACTCGTTGGAGTGTGGCGGCTGAACCAGGAACCAGACGGCTCGCACCTCTACATCGCCCTTCAATCAAACGGCAGCGCGTTTTCCACCATCAACGGCACGACCAGCGGAAAATGGAAGCCAAACGAAAGCGGCGCCCTCTGCGAATGGCCAGACGGCTGGATCGATCAAATTGAGCGTGGCGCCGGAGGCTGGCAAAAGCGTTCATGGGTTGGCTCAGATAGTGGCGCGCCCGCCGACCTCTCGCCGGCTACTCGGGTCGGTGAGACCCGCTTCTCGACCGAACCTTAAGAGATCTCGGTTTACCACGCATGACGACACGTCACTTGGCTGGCGAAGTTTGAAGCTCTAGTTTCGGCGCGGTCTCGTGATGCCAAGGATTCTCAGAAAAGCCTGACGCTTCAATGCGCGCCACGTAATCGCTGGCCAGTTCGATCACGCGAGACACGTCCAAGCCCATGTGGCTCGGCAGGTATGGCGAGAGATTGCGCGCCGCCAAGGCAAACAATCTCACCGCCGGGCGCAGTCGCCGCCCGTCGGTCGGATGCCACGGGCGAGCAGACTGCTTCTTCAAATGGACGAATGCCCCTGCGAACTGAATAAGTCCCTTGAAAAACGCGTGGCTTTCATCCTCACGTTGTAACCAAAGATGCTCGAGAACGTCATGAGCTTCGTAATACTCCTGAGCGTTAAAGCAGATGAAATAGGCCAGATAGCATGGATCGAAAGCTTCGGCGTCGAGCCCGAAAGACTTCACATAAGCCTCAATGCGCTCTGCCTTTTGAAGCGGTTGTGTTGCCATCCTTTAACAGGATAAAGCCGCGCCGAAGAGCGTTCTACTGTTTTCCTTCGAGCTTTTTCACTCGCTCGTAAAGTTTGTCGATATTGCTCAAGAGCACCAGGTTTCTCTTGTACTCTCGCGCTGGCCTGGCAGGAACACCGACCAGCACTTCGCGAGGCGGCACGCTCTTCGTGATCGCGCCCATCGCAGCAGCAATTGCTCCATCACCAATTTCGATATGGCCGTTGACGCCAACCTTTCCGGCAAGCGTTACATAATTTCCCACCCGCACGCTCCCGGAAATTCCTACCTGCGCGCAAATCACCGTGTGCCGACCGATGGTCACGTTGTGCGCAATCTGCACGAGATTGTCGATCTTGACACCCTCTTGAATCCACGTCCGCCCGAAGCGGGCGCGGTCTATGGTTGAGTTGGCTCCGACCTCGACATCATCATCGATCTGCACGGTGCCAGTTTGAGGAATTTTCTGGTGTCGGCCCTCGCGAAACTCGTAGCCGAACCCGTCAGATCCAATGATTACGCCAGGATGAAAAACTACTCGATTGCCGATGAGCGAACGCTCACGAATAGTCACGTGCGGAAACAAGCGGCACTCTTCCCCGAGCACGGCGTGATGTCCGATGTAGCCATGAGCGCCAATTACGGTTCGAGCGCCAATGCGGGCGCCGCTTTCGATAACAGCGAATGCCTCAACGGTCACTCCGGCGCCGATCTCAGCATCAGCAGCCACGATCGCGCTAGGATGAATGCCTGGCACAGGGCAGATCGGCGCAGGCGCAAATACCTCGAGCAATTTGGCGAAGGCCTCGGCCGGATTGTCGACCCACACGCGCGTTGCTCGAACCTCTTCCGCAAAACCATGCGACACCAGGACGGCGGTGGCGTGCGAGTTTCTTAGCGCGTTGAGATACTTCGGATTTCCGTAAAAGGAAAGATCCCCCTCATTAGCATCATCAAGCGACGCGACACCGACGATGAGCTTGTCGTAATTCTCCGGCGCCACCCAGCCGCCAACACGCTCTGCGGCTTCGCGAAGCCTCATGACTTCAATTCGCTGCGGAGGATGGCTTCGGGGCGTTCTTATTCAAAATCGAAATGATTTCGTTGCTGAAATCAAGGTCAGCACGCGAATAAAGCACTACCGGAACTTGCCCCATGCTGACGCCCGTCTTGTCCAGCACCAAATCGTAACCAGCCGACTTAACTTTTTCGTTCACGACCTTCATGATGTCGTCAACAATATCCTTGCGCATGCGCATGAACTGCTCTTGGAGTTGACGCTCCCGAGTCTGGCGAAACTCTGCGATCTCGCGATCAAGATTGCGTGCCTCCTGGACCTTCTCATCCCGCTGCTTGGACAACTTCTCCTTTCCGTCCTTGCTCAGCTCCGGCTTTTCGATCTCTGTGTTGGTCTTATTGATCTCGTCCATGGCCTTTTTCAAAGTCTCGAGGCGTTCATCGAGTTCCTTCTTGGCCGCGGCCCGGGCGTCGTTGATCTTTGCTTCGGCATCCTTGGTCTTAAAATAAGCCGTGAACACTTGGTTCATGTCAACAGTGCCTAGCTTGATCTGGGCATGGGCGGCAGAGCTCACGGCGCAAATCGCAGCCGTGCAGAGGAGGGTGGATACTATGGATTTACGCATTGTATGGAGTAGTCGAGAACCGGCAAAGTTCAAGTAGGATTCGAATTCGACCAATTTAGACCAATTGTGTTCAAAATTGGTAGCCGATATTAAAGTTGAATTTGCCCGGAGGGCCGTTGAAATCGTCGAAGATAATCGGATACCCGTAGTCAAAGCGAAGTGGACCTATGGGCAAGTCGAGGCGCACGCCGATACCGATGTCCGCGTTGAGGTTGGAAGTGGTGAAGTCGTAAGCGTCGGGATTGACGTAGCCAAAGTCACCGAAGATTGCCAGGCGAACCCGCGAAATGATTGGGAAGGTGAGCTCGACAGTTGAGTAGGCCAACGAACTGCCGCCAATCGGATTGTTAAACTCGTCCACCGGTCCGACTTCCCGGTAGTCAAAGCCACGAAGGTTATTGGAGCCACCAAGGTAGAGGCGATCGAAAATCGGGACGTTATCGCTTCCCCCCCAGGTATCCACCACGGCGATCTCGCCCTTGAGAATCAAGATTATGTCGAACGGCAAGAGGATATACTTGGAACTCTCAAGGGAAATACCATAGTCCTGCACGTCGCCGCCGAGTCCGCCGCCAGCAATAAAGCCCAGAAATTCGACAACTTCGCCTCGGCGTGTGAGGAACAAGCTGTCGCGGGTATCCCAGATTAGGCCACCGGTAACCGCGCTTCTCGTAAAAGTCCCAGCCGAGTCTTGAATGACCTGACCGGCGCTGTCTGTGTCCACGTTGAAGATGCGAATACCTTCGATTCGATATTCCAAACGTCCCGTAAGACTACGCCACAGTTGCTTTCGGGCGGAAAAGGCTGCGCCATAGTTGGTCTGGTCGTAAACGTCCGAGAGGAAGTTGGCTTCACGATAGTAGCCCTCCACTCCCACGGCGAGCCTGTAACCGAGGAACCATGGCTCCGTCAGCGAGGCGATGAAGTCGCGGCGCTCCAATCCATACTGACCGCGGATGCGAAGGCGCTGCCCACCTCCGACGAATCGCGGCCAGTTGAACAAATCGAAGTTGGACTGCTGAATTTCCGCGAATCCGACGAGGCTATCAATTGTGCTAAAGCCGGCGCCGAAATTAAATGAGCCCGTCCGCTTTTCCTCCACGATTACGTTGAGGTCTTTTCGCCCGGGAACAATCGTATCGGACGGCGACATTTCGACTCGCGAGAAGTAATTCAGATTTTCCAGACGCTGACGACTGACGGTGACCAGCGTGGTGTCAAAAACATCACCGGGTCTTACGGCCAACTCACGCCGAATCACGCGATCCTTGGTCCGGGTGTTGCCCTGAATGTTGACCAGATTCACATAGGACTGCACGCCTTCGTCGATTCGGTAGATCACATCGACTGCGCCGGGGCCAGCCGGAAGAATCTCGGGGACGGCGACCATATCGACGTACCCGCGGGAACCATAGAAATCGCGCAAAGTTTTCAAATCGTCCCCCATACCCTTGGGTGTGAAGAGCGAACCATCCACCATCTTCAGGCGGGCCCTAATTTCATCAGGCGGAACGACGTTTACCCCTTCCAACCTGACGGTGTTAACCCGATATTGGACGCCCTCAACGATCGTGATA
>DATLIT010000488.1:0-4440 GCA_035539295.1 Terrimicrobiaceae bacterium
CACCGTCTATCAGCACGTCCTCGCGTGGCGCGAGGCGCTGGAAATAGCCGGCATCGAGCTCTCCGTCTGGCGCATACACCGACGCATCGGCATGAGCGGCGGGCTGTTTGTAAATGCCCTCCTCCGAGAGACTGGACACCAACTCACAAAGGAGGAGGCCATGCAATTGCAGCGGCTGCATGCAAAGGCGTACGGCCGGCTCGTGAACCAGGTGCGCCCCTTGCCTGGCGCTCGGGAATTGCTCGCCTACTTGTCGGACGCGAAAGTTCCCTGGGCAATCGCGACGAGTGGAAGAATGGAGAGCGCGGGCCCGGCTCTCGAAATTCTCGGTGTCGATCTGAAGAAAACAACGGTGATTACGAGAGACCTCGTCCAATACGCGAAGCCAAACCCGGATCTCTTTATTGCAGCTGCCGACAAGTTAGGGGTCCACATCGGTGCCTCGGTCGTCGTGGGGGATAGCGTGTGGGATCTGCTCGCGGCGAGACGCGCCGCAGCCCTCGGCATCGGCTTGCTTTCAGGCGGCTATGGCAGGGACGAGCTTGAAAAAGCCGGCGCTTATCGCGTCTACCACGATCCGGCCGACATGTTGCAGCACTTGGACGAGGTGGGCGTTCGCAGGGCGGAGTCTGTCTAGCTGCCCATCAGTCACCAGGCGCGCTCATCGTCAGATCGTTTGGGATAAGAAACCGCCATCGACCCGCAGATCCGCGCCCGTAACGAATCCGCTGGCCGCGTTGCTCGCCAGAAAAACCACTGCCCCGCCCAGCTCGCGCGCCTCACCGAAGCGACGCATGGGTGTATGGTCGAGAATCGAGACCGCCCGCGGAGTAGGAGTGCCGTCGTCCTCATAGAGGAGCCGACGGTTTTGGACGGCAGGGAAGAACCCGGGGGTAATCGAGTTGACTCGCACTCCATAACGGCCCCATTCGCGCGCAAGGAACTGCGTCAGGCTCAACACGGCTGCCTTGGCTGCCGAATAGGCGACCACACGCGAAAGAGGAATGTGGCCGGCGACACTGGCGATATTTATGATGCTTCCTTTGCCGGCCGCGCACATAACAGGTCCGAACTCCTGACACGGGAGCAAAACGCTGCCGGAAACATTGAGGTCAAAGCACGAAGACCAGCTTTGCAGCGAGATCCCCTCGAAGGGATTCTCCTGGGTCACGGTTGCAGACGGATCGTTCCCGCCCGCAGCGTTCACCAGGATCGTCGCAGGTCCGAGTCTTGAGGCGACGTTTCTCCTTAACGTGGTGAGACTTTGGCGTGAAGAAGCGTCGGCGAGAAAGTATTCGGCTGTTCCTCCGCAGCTGCGGATGGCCACACAGCGAGCGTTGCCACGCTCCTTGTTGCGGCCGGCGATCGCCACGGCAGCCCCGGAAGCCGCTAGAGCCTCGGCGAGCGCTCCCCCGAGAACGCCTGTGCCACCAATAACGACCGCGACATTCCCCGAGAGATCAAAAAGTCTCTCGCTCATCGGCTAGGATATTTGTAGCGGCCATCTGTCCCGGCTGTGTAGCGGCGATGTCCTCATCGTCTGATCTCCGGTGGGGGGAACACCGCGGCTACATTAAGGGACGGAGGCATTGCAAGTTTCGGACGACATATCCCAAAACGTTATGCGCCGCGCGAGAAGGCTACTCAATCTGGAAGCTTTGGCACACGTGGAGCTCTGAGCCGGTGAGGTTCCGGAAGACTCGAGCCAATCAGTGGGCGGCAATAGTTGTAGAAGGCGATGGTCACGCCATTCGCCTCTGAATTGATAAAGTCATCAGGCATGGTTCGGGTCTTTCCCGCAATATCAGTCAGCGAGACCAGATCGTAAGACACACTGTAGTTTAGCACGGGGCGTCGAATGACTACGGAGCCATCCACGTTGTCCCACATCGCATATTGCACAGCGATCTCACCGACTTCACGAGCTTCGTGGGCGTCCCGGTCGGAGACAACCCCGAGAAACGACCTTTGCAAATAACCGAAAGTGTCGGCACGAACGCGCTTAATCTTCAGTTTTGTTCTTACCTGATCGGCCAGCAAATCGCCGACTATCCCGGTCCCGGAGAGCTGAATATTTCCGTGCGCGTCGCGTTCGACGGACGATGAGAGTGTCTGCGCAATCGGAGTTCCGTGCTCATCCTGAACACCCTCGGAGACGGCGACCGTGCAGAGCCCATGTTCCTTGTAGACGCGATCGACCTCTGCCAGGAATTTGTCCGTCGAAAAGGGCCGCTCCGGCAGATAGATAAGATGAGGACCTTCATCGAAGTATTTTCGCGCCAGGCTGGACGAAGCCGTCAGAAAACCTGCGTGCCTTCCCATGACGACGCCGATCAATACCCCGGAAAGCGCCCGGTTATCCAAATTCAATCCGATGAATGCCTGAGTGACAAAGCGCGCTGCGGACCCAAACCCCGGGCAATGGTCGTTGAGCAGCAGGTCGTTGTCGATCGTCTTCGGGATGTGAATCGCCCGGAAGTCGTAGCCGGCTTCTTCGGCATGCCGATTGACAATTTGCACCGTGTCGGAGGAATCGTTCCCCCCAACATAGAAGAAATAACGGATGTCATGCTTGCGCATGACCTTGAACATGCGTGCGCAATATTCCTCATCTGGTTTGTCGCGGGTTGAGAGGAGTGCGGACGAGGGTGTGTCCGCTACTTGCTCCAGATTGTGCGTCGTTTCACGCGTCAGATCCAGGAACTCTTCCTTGACAATCCCCTGAACGCCGTGAATCGCCCCGTAAACCGCCTTCACTTGTGTGAACTTGCGGGCCTCGAGCGTAACCCCAACAATACTTTGGTTGATGACAGCGGTCGGGCCGCCTCCTTGTGCGACGAGGACCTTGCCTTCCAATCTACTCATACCGCGGGAGATCTGTAGCGTATTGGTTGCAAGGTGCAAGACGACGCTTCCATCGAGCACAAAATTATGACCGGGCGGCGCCCTTCGGAATGTCGGCTCGCGCCGCAAACATGAAGTCCCCAGGATTTGGTGCTTGCGGTAAACGGTCTATCGTTTACTGTCTTGCTGCCGCCACCCTCCCTCTCGACATGGCCGCGAAACCCGTTTTGGACAACTGGATGCTTCATCACAGCGAAGCAGGGGTTCGGTGCGTCGGAGCGATCCGCAATCACCAAAAATTCCCGGACGGATCCTTCGTCCGCACCTCCGTAGTCGTGGCAAGATTTCCCGGCGGCATCCTGACTGAGAACGGGTCCGCCTACATGTTGGGCAACAAGCATCCGCAAAATGGCGTTCAGTCGCAGGGGCTCTACTTGTCTCTTCCAAACGCGATGAAGCCTCAGCAAGAAAAGGCTGTTCCTCGCGCAATTGCCGTCCCGCAGGAACACTAACGTTCTACGCCGCGTTCCTCAGGGTGCAGGGAAATCGAGAAGGAGCGGCTGCGCGCCGCAAATCCCCATGACCTTGGTTCCCTCAACCGTGCAAGTGTAGCGGCGGCTCAGATGTCCATGCAGCCAAAAGCACGGTCGGGCAGCGTGTAGATAGGCGTCAAACGCATCGAAACCCCGGTGAATATAGTCGGTGGGAGACACCAGGCCGCCGTTTGTCGCTGCGCTTGGCGGCGGGGCATGCGAGATAAACAGATCGACCGGCGGCATTTTTCTCAAAAATTTCGCAATCTGCCGCTCAGTGTAGTGATTGGGAGTATCTTTCTTGTAGCGCGGTCCACCGCCACAGCCACCCAGCCGCAGACCATGGAAGGCAATCGAGCGCGCATGGAGATTCTCAAATCCGATTTCCTGCGCTGGATCGTGGTTCCCAGGAACCCCGAGCCACGGAATTCCATGGCTCATATAGCCTATGTAATCGAGAGTTCCCTCATCGATATCTCCCAGCGTGAGCACCAGATCGTACGTGTCTGGCGAGAGTTGCATCATCCGAAAGCTGTCAGGAGAATGGATGTCAGCTATCGCGTAAATGCGAAGTTGCTGCGCTTTCATGCCAGTCGGATTCAGCATCCGTTGAATGGAAGGGGAACGCCAGAGATTTTTACCGAGAGCGCTCCCGGACCACTCCGTTCGATTTTAGCGGAGCAGATCGCTTCTTGGGCAAGGTATCCTGCGGCGGGAAATTCCAGTTGCGACCAGTCTTGCATTGTCCTAGCCTTTCCGGTGCCGGTGTTCGCTGCTGGTCGAGTCTGCCTGATCAGTCGCTTAGAAAGGTTGACCGCGTCTCTGCTGCGGGAGTGCTCGTTCTGAACGGCCATGGCGAACGAGCAGGAGATGCAAACATCAGAAGTCCAAAGCATTTCCATAAATATTTATGTCCCAAACGAAAGAAGCCGCTATTGACGACTTCACGCGCGCGCGTCGTCGCGCCGATCTGGAGGAGATCATTGCTTCATTGACGGGCAAGTCGGCGGATCTTCTATCCTTTGAAGAAGTCCGCAGGAAAGTGCGGGGCATTCGCGGGAAC
>DATLIT010000489.1:0-5379 GCA_035539295.1 Terrimicrobiaceae bacterium
CTGAGTTTGACTCGTCCCTTGTCGTCGACACCGATGCATTTGACCCAGATAGTATCGCCGACTTTGACAACGTCCTCGGTTTTGTTCACACGAAAGTCGGCGAGCTCCGAAATGTGACAAAGGCCGTCCTTGCCGGGAAGAACTTCGACGAAAGCGCCGAACTCTTTCGTCGAGACAACAGTGCCTTGATATATTTCACCAACGGTAATTTCCTTGGTCATGCCCAGGATAATCTCCTTGGCGCGTTTGAGGCTCTCACCGCTGCTGGAGTAAATATGAACGGAACCATCGTCTTCGATATTAATTTCGGCGCCGGTCTCCGCCACGATGCCTTTGATCGTCTTGCCGCCTGGACCAATAACCAGTCCGATCTTGTCGGGCTTGATTCGAATGGTTTCAATCCGCGGCGCATAGGGACTTAGCTCGGCGCGCGGAGCGTCAAGAGCAAGATTCATCACCTTAAGCACTTCGAAGCGCGCGTCTCGAGCACGGTAAGTGGCTTCCTCCATCAGCTTCAGCGGAATTCCGGCAAGTTTGAGATCAAGTTGGAAACCGGTGATGCCGCTCTGCGTGCCGCACAGCTTGAAATCCATGTCGCCAAAGTAATCCTCGCTGCCAATGATGTCCGTTAGCAGAGTGTACCGCGAAATCACGTCGCCACTGAACTCAGTGACAAGCCCGCAGCTAATTCCGGCGACTGGCTTGCTAATGGGCACCCCTGCGTCCATGAGAGCGAGGACGCCTGCGCACACGCTGGCCATCGAGGTCGAGCCGTTCGATTCCATGATCTCGCTGCTCACACGAATGGCATAAGGGAACTCACTGACTTCGGGGATCACCGGCGCAATGCTCCGCTCGGCGAGCGCTCCATGGCCGATCTCCCTTCGTCCAGGGCCGCCCGTGCGCCCGGTTTCTCCGACGCTGAACGGGGGGAAATTATAGTGGAGGATAAAGCGCTTGCTAGTTTCTCCGCCGGTATAGCCGTCGAGCTCTTGGGCCTCGTCGGCGGGCGCCAGCGTCGCCAGACAGATGGCTTGCGTCTCTCCGCGCTGGAAGAGGGCGCTGCCATGACTTCTGGGAAGGAGACCCGTTTCAGCGCTGAGGGCACGGATTTGCTCGTAGCTGCGTCCATCGCATCGGATTTTCTTGTCGAGAATACTGATGCGAAACGCCTTCTTCTGCAGGTAATCAAAAGCCTGGCTGATCTCAAACTTCGTCGCGTCCGGATAGGTCTCCAGAATGGCCGCGTCGACTTCTTCTTTGAGGGCCTCGACCGCTTTTTGGCGCGCGACTTTGCTGGGAGTGTAGAGTGCCGCTTCGATGCGATCGCCCGCCACGCGGTAGGCAATCTCGAGAAGCTCGTCGGGCACTACGAAGAGTGCTGCCTGGCGCTTTGGCTTTCCGGCGGCGACCATCAATTCCTTTTGCGCGACGATGAGATGACGCACCTCTTCATGAGCGAAAGCCAATGCCGCCACGAAGTCCGCCTCAGAAATTTCCTTGGCTTCTCCTTCAATCATGATCACCTGGTCCTCTGTCCCCACGTAGATAAGATCAAGGTCGCTCGCGGTGCGCTGACTGTGCACCGGATTTACAATAAAGTTTCCGTCGACACGGCCAACCCGTACCGCACCGACCGGCCCGGCGAACGGAATATCCGAGACGCACAGCGCCGCGCTGGCACCATTGATAAAGAGGACGTCGGGATCGTGTTCACCGTCGGCGCTCAGGAGAACTCCGATAATCTGCGTGTCGTAGAGATAGCCTCTCGGAAAGAGTGGACGCAACGGGCGGTCTGTCATCCGACAGGTAAGCGTCTCCTTCTCCGAAGGACGCCCTTCCCGCTTGAAATAGCCGCCGGGAAACTTTCCAACCGCCGCCGCTTTCTCCCGATAATCAACCGTGAGTGGAAAGTAATCCTGACCTTCCTTTACGGTTGTCGCGGAAACAGCAGAGACAAGAACAATGGTATCCCCGGCGCGAATGGTAACTGCACCATCGGCGAGTCGTGCAAGCTTGCCTGTTTCAATGGTGATCGAGGTTTGGCCAACATTGGCCGTAACAGAATGAGACATAATCTAGCCCAATTCGTTTCGTGGCACAGCCGCCCGAAACGGTTTCGATGAATACCCCAGAATAGGGGTTTCGACTCGCACGGTGCTACTTGCGCAGCCCAAGCTTCTCCACAACCGTTTGATAGCGGTCGGAAGCGGTGTTCTTTAAGTAGTCCAGCAAACTGCGGCGCTGAGCCACCAGCTTGAGAAGCCCCCGACGCGAAGCATGGTCCTTGACATGCCCCTTGAGATGTTCGGTGAGCTCGTTAATGCGTTTTGTCAGCAACGCTATCTGAACGTCCGCGCTGCCTGTATCCTTCTCATGAAGTCGAAGAGTGTCGACCTCGATCGTTTCTGCTTTTGCCATTTTCTTCTTTAACCTTTGTAAACCTTCTAGAATTACATCGCGGACTGCGCTGCGCAAGAAGAGTTTTCACCGGCCCGCCGTCGATCCGGGATACCGAAAAGTTTTGGAAAAGAGGCGATTACCGACAGCTCGAGGAGCGCGATCCGACCCGACAGCGCCGCACGTGGGCGCTGATTGCGGTGACAACCGAACGCAGCCGCATTTTGACAAACGATGAGCTTTCGGAAGTGATTATTTTTCCGAGAGATGCTGTAGTTCTGCCGCATGCCCGAGGAACTTGAAGGACCTTATCTTCCTGCCGTCGGGCCGGTGGCAACGCTGTCCGACGAAGAACGAGGCGTTCTCAGTTCGTATGGCGACTTTCACTTGGCTGATCGGGGGGAGGTGTTGATTGCGCAAGGTGATTCGCAGGGTCGCCTCTTCTTTGTTCTCAGTGGTCTGCTGCATGCCGTTCGTCGGGACGGAGACCGGGAGGTCCTGCTTGGGACGATTCGCAGTGGCGAATGGGTGGGAGAAGTCGATCTCTTTGATCCCGTCAGCGCCATGTGTTCAGCAATCGTGATCGAGCGAGTCCAGTATTGGGCGATCAGTCGCGCGGATCTGGAGGATTTCATCAATAACTATCCTCAAGCCGGCATCCAACTCGTCATCAGCCTGGCTTCGGTTCTGAGCAGGCGATTACGGTCGGTGACGCGGCGCTTGATGGAAGAGGCAGAGCTGGCGGTCGTCCGCGCCTCTCTGCTGGTGGAACCCTGAGGACAATTACGACAATTCTAGCCGAAGCGATCAGCTCTAAGGGGGTGGTCAAGCGCCCCAGCGAAATCCAGTCGCTAGGGACAAGCGCTTCCACAAACCTTCGCCTGCATTGTAGGAGGATTTATCTTCAGTCGCTCCTTGCTGTTGTAGCGGCGGCGTCCTCGCCGCCGAAGGTCAACCGGCGATCGACATCACCGCGACTACAACTACCCTGGGCCATGGCGATTCGCCCGCAGCGCTGTGGCGCAGCGCCACGAGCCTGGAATGTTCGCTACAGACTGAGAGTCAACCTGAGCGGTGGTATTCCTGGAGACTTTTCACGGCGTATCCGGCATTCTTCAGCGCGCGAATTGCGGCGCTGCTCGCTTGCGCGCCGCGCAGCGTGGTCATCATGGCGATGCGTGCAGCCACGGCAGCGCTGCGAATCACGACTTCGTCTCGGCGAGGTTGTTGTCCGCTTGGCGTATTAATAATAAAATGCATGTCGCCATTTTTGATCAGGTCGAGGATGTTTGGGCGACCCTCCCCCAATTTGTAGAGCAGCCTCGCCTGAACTCCCGCTGCGTTTAGCACCCTGGCGGTTCCGCCGGTCGCGTAAATGGTAAATCCGAGATCGTCGAACTCTCGGGCAATGGGGACCACCGCCTGTTTATCGGAGTCCTTCACGCTGATGAAGACATTGCCGCCAGTGGGCAGCGGCGGTTGCGCAGACATCTGTGCCTTCGCGTAGGCGATCCCGAGATTGACATCAATCCCCATCACCTCACCGGTAGAGCGCATTTCCGGCCCGAGGGTGACGTCGACACCTGGGAACTTGATGAAGGGGAACACGGCTTCCTTGACGGAGTAATGCTTTGGCAGGATTTCGCTCGTAAAATTCAACTCCTCGAGGGTTTGCCCGGCCATGATTCGCGCAGCGAGTTTGGCCAATGGCCTGCCGATCGCCTTGCTGACGAAGGGGACGGTACGCGAGGCGCGTGGATTTGCCTCGAGCACGTAAACTTCCGCATCCTTGACAGCAAATTGAACATTCATCAGCCCGCGCACCTGGAGTTCGCGTGCCATCGCGATGGTCGCGCTCTTGATTGCCTCGAGGACTTCTCGCGAGAGTGAGAACGTTGGGATGACGCAGGCGCTATCACCCGAATGGATGCCAGCCTGCTCGATATGTTCCATGACGCCGCCGATGACGCATTGCTCTCCATCGGCGATGCAGTCGACATCCACTTCGGTGGCATCTTCCAACAAACGATCGACGAGGATCGGGCGTTCCGGACTGGCCTCGGCGGCGGTCCGGATATAGCGGCGCAGATTCTTCTCCTCGTGGACAATCTCCATCGCTCGTCCGCCGAGCACAAAGGATGGTCGCACTAGCACGGGATAACCTATCTGCTTAGCGACGGCGACCGCCTCATGTTCGTTTGTGGCCGTGCCACCTTGTGTCTGCTTGAGTCGCAACTTGTCGAGCATTGCCGCGAAGCGTCGTCGATCCTCAGCCATCTCGATGCTGGCTGGGGGCGTCCCAATGATGGCGCAACCGTTGGCGGCGAGAGCCGCTGCGAGGTTGAGGGGAGTCTGGCCACCGAATTGGACGATGATCGCATCGGCATGTTCGCGTTCGTAGATGTTCAGGACATCCTCCAGGGTGAGTGGTTCAAAGTAGAGCTTGTCACTGGTGTCATAGTCGGTCGAAACGGTCTCCGGATTCGAATTCACCATGATCGTTTCCCAGTCGAGCTCTCGGAGAGCGAAGGCAGCGTGGACGCAGCAATAGTCAAACTCGATGCCTTGACCGATGCGGTTCGGCCCGCCACCAAGGATCATCACCTTCTTCTTGGAGCTTGAGCGAGTCTCGTCCTCATCCCCGTAGGTCGAATAATAGTAGGGTGTGTAAGCCTCGAACTCAGCGGCACACGTGTCCACTAACCGGTAAGTCGGAAGCAGGTTGGCACTTTTTCGGACAGCACGAATTTCTCCTTCGGCGGTGCGGGTGAGCGTGGCGAGTTGGCGGTCTGAAAATCCGAGCTTTTTGTGACGCCTGAGCTTGCCCAGCCCATCTTTGGCAATGTGTGATTCTTCCTCGATCAGTTGTTTGATGTTTTCGAGGAACCATGGGTCGATCGAGCAGAGCTGGTGGATGCGCTCGATCGTAAGACCTGCCTGCAGAGCGTGGCGGATGAAAAAGACGCGATCGTGATTTGG
>DATLIT010000490.1:0-3582 GCA_035539295.1 Terrimicrobiaceae bacterium
GATTTGACGGTAGCCGAACCTTGATCCACTCGGGTTTTTTGGCCTGATGAAGCGCTGGATCGATCTTCGGCGTGGCCATGGAGGAGAGCTTCGGTTTTTCGGCAACAGCTGTCAAACCCTGAGCAGATTTCGCCCAGCGAGAGCCTGTCGGAGCGTCAACGGATCGGCATGTTCCAACCCTCCCCCGGCCGGAAGCCCGTGCGCGATGCGTGTGATCGGAACTTCCAGAGGAGCGAGGATCTCGGCAAGATAATTGGTGGTAGCTTCACCCTCAACGTCGGCGCTCAGGGCGAGAATGATTTCCGTGACCGCCTCATTCTTGACCCTCGCGAGCAAGGCACCGATCCGGAGCTGCTCTGGGCCAATGTGATCCAGGGGCGCGAGTCGTCCTCCCAGAACATGGTAGCGTCCTTTGAAAAAGCCGGTTCGCTCAATCGGGAGAATGTCGGTGGCCTGCTCGACGAGGCACATCTCCCGGCCGGCGCGGTTTTCGTCCTGGCAGACTTGACAACGCTCCTGCGTGGCAAAGAAGCCGCAGAGGGTGCAGGCACGGAGGTTTTCAGCCGCGGCGCGGAGGGTTTTCGCCAACTCGAGAGGCCGTGCGTCTTTCGCAGAAGCCAACCAGAGAGCAATACGTTCCGCGGTGCGCGGTCCGATTCCGGGAAGGCGCCGCAGCTCACGGGTGAGGTCGGCGAAAGGCTCCGGATAATCAACAGGCTTCATCTGCCAGAACGCAGGCGAAATACAGGCGTCCGTCGCTCTACCTACGATGACGTAAAGAGCGCCATCTGGTCCTTTGTAACGACGTCTTCCTCGCCTCGCCGGTTGCGCTCGACGCGTTGGATGTAGAAGTCGAGCGCGGCATCAGGAATGCCGCTGATGCGTGCCTTGGAAAACTCCTGCGTTGCCTTTTCCCACTGTTTCTCGCGGAAGTAGATGACACCTCGCCAGAAATGGTCGCGGCTCCGCTCGCGCTCCGGAGAAAGCTCGTGCTTCGGTGCCAGGATTTCGTAGAGCTCGATGCGGCGTCGTGCACCAACCCCCTTCAACACCTCAATCGGACGCGCCTCAAAAGTTTCCGCGGATTGCTCGAAGGTTTCCGGCCCGATCAGAATCCGGCATCCGTAGGTGGCACACGCCGCACACAGCCGTCGCGCGAACTCCACCGCAGGTCCGGCGACACTGAAACTCGCCAAGCGTGAGCCGCCGTAGGCCGCAGCGATCATCTCTCCCGAGTTGATCCCGATGCGAAAGTCGAAGCGTCGTTGCCAAGTGGAATCACATTCGCGATTTAGATTGTCGAGGCGCGAGAGGAGATCGATGGCCGCACGGCAGGCCCGCGAGGCATGCTTTTCGTCCGGCAAAGGGGTGCCGAAGACTACCCGCAGGCTTTCGCCCGTGCATTCATCCAGGTAGCCGCCAACCTCGACAAGATAGTCAGAGGCGGTCTGTAGGTAGAGGTTCGTCATCGCGGCGTAGTGCTCGGGTGGAAGCAACTCCATGAGCTCCTTGTGATTCTGCACTTCGCAAACGATGACCGACCCATCCTGCAGATCGCCCGGAAATTCGATCGGCACTTCCGAATTCACCAGACGATTGAAGACGCTCCGAGAAACTCGCTGACCGAAGAGGCGTTCCATTACTTTCTTCCGGGAACCGCTGCCGCTGCGGCCATAGACGAGACCGCCCAGAAAACTGACAAGAATCGCGAACGCACCGGGAAAGGGAGAATAGAAAATGTTGTAGAGGGACAAAGTGGCCGAGCCCGTAATCAAGAGGAAAATGGCCGCCACCGCTACAACCCCTTTGAGGACGGGCCGAGTGATGTCAACAGTCGTCCAGGCTGCGGCGAAGGCAAGCAGGATGATCAGGACAAGCTGCGCTCCGGCGGGAACAACCAGCGGATTGGACATCTTGTAGATGTGTTCGCGGAGGACAATGTCCGGCGTTATGGAAATCCAACCCGTGGCAAAAAGCACGATGACGATTCCTGCACTGAAAGTGCCGATGAGGATAGCCGCTTTAAGATATCTCATGAAAATGACCGGCGCGGGCACTTTCAGTGCTCTCAATCTTCCCCGACAGGCCAGCGGGGCGCGGCGCGTGGCAACGTGCAAGCTCTTCGATTCGCCGATCAGGCTGCATGAGATTCCCCTGGAACATTGCGGTAAGAAGCAACCACCCACTCGCTGAGGACGCCATCGGGATTGTCGACGGCACGCGCAGGAATCGAAAATTCGATTCGACCGCTGTTGCGTCTGATGAGTGTCAAACCGAACTGATAATCCTTAAACGCCCGTTCGCAGAACTCGCGAACGCCCACATTCTCCTCGGCAGCGCGTGCGAGAAGGCGTTCGACGGCGTCGTTTTCAAAAGTGATCTTCACGCCGTGCTCGGAAGTGAACCATTCGCAAAACTCGGCCACGATCCCGCGCTGTGCCTTCTCGCGCTCAGCGTGACCAGCTCGTAGAAGCTCAACCAATGCCGTCCCGGGATTTCCGATCAACTCCCGCGTCACCGTGAAGGAGCCGACCCCAGAACCAGGCAATTCGTATTTGAAATCGCGGAAGATCTTTTCACAGGTAGTAAGCAAACCGCGCGCTCCGGTGTTTTCACCCGAGGCCTGTTGCGCGATCTCGCGGAGCGCTTCATCCTCGAAGAAGACTTCGACGCCATAGGCGCGAAACGATCGTTCATACTGGCGGATGATGCTGCCTTCGGACTTTTTGAGGATATCAAACAGGTCGCTGCTGGTGAGCGGATCGCAAACCATCCGCACAGGCAAACGCCCGATGAATTCAGGCTCCATCCCGTAATCAACGAAGTCCTTGGTTTCCGCCCGTCGCAGAAGATCAGAACCCTCCAGCACTTTCGGCGGCTCCGCCCCGAATCCAATCTGCGAATGACGTAACCGGCTGGCCACACGGACTCCTAACTTCTCGAAAGCGCCCGAGACGATAAAGAGAATGTGGCGCGTGTTGATGGATTCGCGGGTCACCTTGCCTTTGCGCTGAAATTCCAAGGCGGCCTGTAATTGTGCTTGGAGATCGTTGCCTCCTCTTATCGGCACCTCGGTTTCCTCCATCAGCTTGAGCAAGGCGGTCTGGACTCCACGACCACTCACATCTCGGCCAATCATTTCTCCGGCGCTGGCAACCTTGTCGATCTCGTCAATGTAGATGATTCCATACTGGGCGAGCGCCAGGTCACCATTAGCCTTGTGGACAAGCTCGCGCACCAGGTCTTCCACGTCGCCGCCGACGTAGCCGGTTTCGCTAAATTTGGTCGCGTCTGCCTTGACGAAGGGGACGCCGATCAAGTCCGCAATGTGCCTGACAAGGTAGGTCTTGCCGACGCCCGTCGGGCCAATAAGGACGACGTTTTGCTTTGCGTACTCGAGCCGATTAGCCTCCTCTGCCGAAAGTGAAGCGGCATATTGGGCATGATGATAGTGATCACAGACGGCGATGCTGAGGACCTTCTTGGCTTCATCTTGTTGAATGACAAAGCGGTCCAAATGGCGCTTGATATCGCGCGGAGTAAGCTTGAACTCAAAGACGGGATGCGTCTTCGGCTCGGGGG
>DATLIT010000491.1:0-6067 GCA_035539295.1 Terrimicrobiaceae bacterium
CCCGTTGCCCGCGTGACTTCCGGCTCGAGGTTCTTCAGCGATTCCAGAGTACGGACTAAGTCACTAATTGCCCGGTTGAGAATAGAAGCGTAATCACTCATCAGCAAATGGTGGTGCGCGGTAGAGGGTTCGAACCTCTGACCCCTACCGTGTCAAGGTAGTGCTCTACCACTGAGCTAACCGCGCGAGAAATCTAGGGAATACCAAAGCGGGAAAAACCTACATAGGGCGTTCTGGCGAGGCAACTTTTTTTGGGTGGCGCTGACGCTCATGCACCCAGGCTTCCGCCATTGGTTTGGATGACCTCACGATACCAGTAAGCCGAATCTTTAAATGTCCGCTTCTGCGTCTCAAAGTCGCAATGGATGAGGCCGAAGCGGTGTTTGTAACCCTCCGCCCATTCGAAGTTGTCGATGAAGGACCAGTGAAAGTATCCCCGCACATCTGTACCTTCGTTGATCGCCTTGTGCAGGGCTCGTAGATGGCGCTGAAGGTAATCGATGCGCGGACCATCATGAACACGTCCGTCCAGCGCGACCCAATCGGAATTCGACATGCCGTTTTCGGTAATGACGACCGGGAGTTTGTAACGCTCGGCCATGAATTTCGGCCCCCAGTGGAGAATCTCGGGTGTCACCTTCCAGAGGAACAGGGTATGGCCGTGCCCCGCCGGAAGTTTCGGATGGACCGGGCTGCCGTCGGGCCCAGCTTGTGTCGGCACACCGGTGTACGAATTGAATCCATAGAAGTCCAACGGCTGGCGCATGGTTTCCAAATCGGACGCCGGGAACTTTGGCACCGCGTCGCCAAATGTTTTGAGGCCATCTTCCGGATAGCGGCCAAGGATGACGGGATCGGCATACCAGCACGTATTCCATCCGTCCTTGACTTGCATCGTGGCCTGGCGGCTCGCCTCGATGTCTTCGGGTTTGTCGGAGACGGGGTAGCAGAACCAGCCGACCGGAGCCCATCCGACGTTCGGCTTCTTTTTCGCACGGGCTCGAATTGCTTGAACTCCCAGTCCATGCGCGAGCAAAGTGTGATGCGTCGCCAGCAGGACTTCGTGGAGGCCAAGCTTCAACCCTGGCGCATGCTCGCCGACCGAATGCCCGAGGTGCAGAAAGCACTGGGGTTCGTTGAGTGTGATCCAACGATCGACACGGTCTGATAGACGATCCACGACAACTTCGACGTAGTCGGAGAACCATTTCGGACTATCTGGATTCAGCCAGCCACCGCGTAAGAAAAGCTCATAGGGGTAATCCCAATGAAAGAGCGTGATCCATGGTTCGATTTCCTTCGCGAGCAGCTCGTCGATTAAGCTGTCGTAAAAGCCAAGCCCCTTGTTGTTGACGGCGCCTGCGCCTGCCGGAATCACGCGAGGCCAGGAAATGGAAAGCCGATAGGCGTTGACGCCGATCTCGCGCATGGAATTGATGTCTTCCTGGTAACGATGGTAATGGTCGCAGGCCGTGTCGCCGGTGTGACCTTCCCAAATTTTTCCAGGCTGCCGCGTCAGCATGTCCCAGACAGAAAGTCCCTTTCCATCTTTGTTCCATGCGCCCTCGATTTGGTACGAAGCCGCAGCGACACCACAGGTGAAATTCGTCGGAAAGCTCATTTAGTAGAGTTGAAAGTTGAGAGCTGATGGTTTTTACTTATAGATCAGCTAGTTACGACAACAATTCAGTGCAAGCCGTGAAAACATCTCACGACCCTTTAAGCAGGTCGGGCCGTCTTTGCCTGGTGATTTCCAATGAGCGTTGCTTTCTCCATGCTTCGATAGCAGCGTGGTTGCCTGAGACCAGCACATCCGGCACTTTCCAGCCGCGGAAATTTTCGGGCCGCGTGTAGTGGGGATAGTCAAGGATACCGCTCGAGAACGAATCCTGGGCGGCGCTATCCTTGTCGCCGAGCACGCCCGGGATCAGGCGCACGATGGCGTCGGTGACGACGAGAGCGGCCAGCGCTCCATTGGTAAGCACGTAATCGCCGATCGAAACCTCGTCATCCACGAGATGGTCAGCAACGCGCTGGTCAACGCCTTCATAATGGCCGGCGACGAGGATGAGATGGTCTTCACGTGAATAAACTTCGGCCAACCTCTGGTCAAAGCGCCGACCCTGCGGGCTCATCAGCAATACGCGCGTCCCCTCCCCGCGCAACGCGTCCAGCGCCCGCGCGATCGGTTCAATTTTCATGACCATGCCGGGCCCTCCGCCGTAGGGAGCGTCATCCGTCGTGCGATGCTTGTCGGTTGTCCACGCGCGGAGATCGACCGCCTCAAGGGAGGCGAGACCCTTTTCCTGCGCGCGCTTGAGGATGCTTTCTCGTAGCACGCTCTCGCAAATGCGAGGAAAAATGGTAAGGATCTGGATTCTCAGTGTGGTCTCATGCATTGCTCAATCTGTGCAGAAACGGCCGCTAGGCCGTCACAAAGAAACGGAATTCGCCGACAACATGGAGGGCGTTTGCGCGCCGCTAAAGAACGGCGAATCGCGTGTTGGTCCATTGACAGATGGGGCTCGCTGATTTTTCAGCCTGCATGAACAGCCAGCTTGGTCTGCAAGGGTCTTTTCTGCGGATAGCGTCCGAGGTATGAAGGACAAGCCCTTAGGTAGTGCGGCACCAGGCAAGAGATCACTGCTCGACCGCCTCATCGCGCAAGAGGTCATATGGCTTTGGCTGCACATAAAATCTACGATCAACTATTCTCACCACCCGATTGAGAACCCGGATCAGCAAAGGCCATTTTTGCAAATAGAGTGCCAGCTGCTATCAACTCCATACGCTCTGATTCCGTTAAATAATCAAAAAAAATCGGCTGATCGGGTACTGTGAAGCGGCCCGACCTCCCGCATAATGAATGAAATACGGCCGGCCCTGTTTCCAGGTCTCCTCCCAGTCGTCCCGATAAGCATAATCGATGGCCATCGTAGACTCCATATTGTGGGGAGGCAGACAAAGATTGGTGAGTGTCGCGCCGGAGACTAAGGCTAAGAGGTTAATTCCTGGTTGTTCATGGTGGGGAGCAAGCAGGCAGGTCTCTTTATATTTCTCACAGCTTGACTCGAGGTCCGCCAGCGAATAGAGCGGCGTGTCGGATGCAAAGTGCCCCGTATTGAAGAGCCTTAGCGGCCATAGACTCGTTTCCCTGGACAGCACTTCCATCGACTCCGGTGTGGAGGCTTCTCGATACTTGATCAGTTCGGTATCCGCGACGACAAATCCAGCTCGCTGAGCTAAGGTTGTGCGGCAATCCTCGATGAAGCAAATATCGGTATCGAAACATGCGTAATTTGCCTCGGTGAGACGGACGTACTTCGCCATCGATGGATGCGCCTGATGCTCCTTTAGCCAGGATGTAAATTCCTCTTTTGCCACCATTCCGCATTACGCGGGAGATCAAATCCATCCTCTTGGTCATAAGGAATTACCAACAAGGGGAGATCGCAGCCGACAGCGCGCAGAGAGCGCTCGAAGGCAAGAAATTGAATTCTGACGCCCTGGCTGGCCATCGTGATGATTCGGTCAATATCCATGACGCGAATTATTGTAAGAGGTTTCGTTTTTCCTGCTAAGAGCGGCTGCGTGTCGTCTCACGAGGAGAGTTGCTGGCGCTCTTTGCCGGCGGCGGGAGGCGGGGTCATGCACGCGTTGGCGACCCGGACAGTAGATGAGCGTTGCGCCGCAACTACTATAACCGCTGACACGCGATCAAATATGCTTTCGGCCAGCACGCTCTCGCAAATCCGGAGAAAAATGGTAAGGATCTGGATTCTCAAAGCGCTTCCATAAAAGACAGCGCGGTCGACGCAAGCAAGTGTTCAAAGTTCGCACTCAACAAAAAAGACCACCTGCCCGGCCGCGTCTGAGTTTCAAGGCGTGGCTCTTTCGCTTTTTACTGAAGGCGACAGTCATCGTCGTGCTCCTGTGGGCTGTCGTGACGCTGTTCTTCTATGCCTGGTCGCTCACCTTCGACCTCCGAACGATTAGCGACATGCCGCAGCGTTCATCGGTCTATGACAAGGATGGCAAGTTTTACAGCCGGCTCGCCGGAGAGAACCGCGTCGTCGTTCCCTTTGACAAGGTTTCGAATTACTTCGTCAACGCCGTGCTCGCGCGCGAAGACACGCGGTTCTACTACCATCACGGCGTCGATCCCATCGGTATTGCACGCGCAGTTGTCCGGAATTTCGTGGCGGGCGGATTTCGCGAGGGGGCGAGCACGCTGACGCAGCAGCTTGCACGCAACAGTTTCCCTTTGGGCGGGAAGAACATCATCCGCAAAATGATTGAGGCGGCGCTCGCCCATCGCATCGAGACGGAACTTACCAAGGAGCAGATCCTCGAAGCTTACATGAACCGCATTTACTTCGGCAGCGGATACTTCGGAGTCGAAACCGCCAGCCGTGCCTACTTTGGAAAGCCCGCCTCTCTGATGAACCTTCCGGAGGCGGCCATGTTGGCCGGGTTAATTCGAAGCCCAAATCGGTTCTCCCCTTTCAACAACCTCAAGAAAGCTGTTCGCGAAAGAAATGCCGTCCTGACGCGCATGCGCAAGCTCGGGTTTATAACAGAACAGCAGATGGTCGCCGCGATGGCCTCGACGCCGACCATCGGTCCGAAACCGAAAGCCTCGCCACAAGAAAACTGGGCAATGGACTCGATCTTGCGGGAGCTGGAGCTTGTCATCGACCGGGATCATTTCGACAATGGCGGCCTCAGGATCTACACGACGATTGACGGCGCTCTGCAGAATGTCGCCGAGGCGAGCCTGCGCAAGCGTCTGTTGCAAATCGAATCGCTGCCCGGCTTCCCGCACAAACCGATGAAGGCTTTCGGACCCGAAGATAGCGAAGACGGCGCTCCGTATCTCGAAGGCGCTGCCATCGCCATCGACAGCCGCACGGGCGGAATTCGGGCGATCGCCGGAGGCAGGGATTACGACCGCAGCAAGTTCAACCGGGCTCTGCTCGGACGGCGTCAGATTGGCTCTGCCGTCAAGCCGTTTGTTTATGCCAAGGCCTTTGAAGCCGGGTTAAGTCCCTCTGAACTCGTCGATGACGGCCGCCTTCATGCGGGCGAGATCCCCGCAGCGTATGGCCGGTACGACCCCGCCAATTCGGACAATACCTATCGCGGCGAGCTGCCCGCGAGCGAAGGCCTTGTTCTCTCCCGCAATACCATGAGCGTGCGAGTCGGAGTCTGGACCGGTCTCGATTCGATCCGCCAAACAATCGTTCAAGCCGGACTCTCACGCAATCCGCCGCGCTTCCCGTCACTC
The DNA here is from genome assembly GCA_035539295.1 of Terrimicrobiaceae bacterium. Classification (GTDB taxonomy): domain Bacteria; phylum Verrucomicrobiota; class Verrucomicrobiia; order Chthoniobacterales; family Terrimicrobiaceae; genus DASTFP01. The sequence goes on from DATLIT010000491.1 coordinate 5,288, forward strand.
TGCCTCGGAGCGTTCGAATCGAACCTCAAAGATCTCACCGCAGCCTACACCACCTTCGCCAACGGTGGCGTGAAATTGCAGCCCTACCTCATCGAGCGTATCTCCGATCCGGATGGCCACCTAATTTACAAGGCCACCCACGGGAAGCTCGCCGTCGTGAAACCGGAAGCTGCCAGACTCACTGCCGCCTTGCTGCAGGAAGTCGTCACACGCGGGACGGCGGCGCGCGCTAGGCAGGTCGGACTGCGCCATCCCGCCGCCGGCAAGACCGGAACAACGAACGACTACCAGGATGCCTGGTTTGTCGGTTTCGATGATCAACTCGTCTGTGGAGCTTGGGTCGGCTTTGACCAACCCAAAAAGATTATGACCGGCGGCACTGGTGGCGAACTCGCCCTGCCAATTTGGGTCGACATCATCGAGGGGAAACGCGCGGCAAAGTAGAAGGAGGCTCGTCTACTAGCGAAACCAAATTCCGTATAGGCGAGAAAAACTCATGTTAATATTATAATTGCAATAGGTTAAACTGTCTCGATATGTAAGCTGCGAACTCAGAACATGGAGTCACGCTGCCAGCTCGGTTTAAACCGCAATTATCCCTGCGGCATTGTCGCAGGCTAGAGATGAATCGCGCCGTTGGTGCTGAACGGAGATGATGCGAGCGCCAGAGGCGCGGCTTCATATCAATCCCGGCAGCTGGCGGCAGAGCTCCCAACGAAGCACGCAAATCACTCATCGCGCTGCAGGCGCGATTCATCCTCATTTCGGCGGTGAGGATAC
>DATLIT010000492.1:0-3187 GCA_035539295.1 Terrimicrobiaceae bacterium
TCCAAGAGATGTCCAATGCGAGCCTCGAACGGCGCTGGGGAGGCACCTAGCCGCTGCAGCTCGACCTTCGCTGGTTCCTTGCGATGGATGTCGACGTCAACACGCCTCCGTCCGGGGCATTTCTTAAGCAAATCGAGAGCAACGCATGTATTGATTCCGAAGCGTGTTACTCCAAGTGAGAGCATGGCTTTGATGGTTTCAAGGTAGCGGATCTCTCCTGACGCTTTGATCCCGCAACGGCCTCGCACGACAGCGCCGATGATCCGGATGTGCTGGAGGGTGGTTGTCTCACCGGTCCATCCCGTCCCAGTCTTGACGAAGACGGCTCCTGCTTCGACCGCGGATTCGCTCGCACGTTGAATCTCGTCATCCGTAAGACGAGAGACCTCGATAATCACCTTTAGCGGAACGGGCTTGATCATCTCGACGACGGCCTTGATCTCGTCTCGCACGCAGCTAAGGTCGCCAGACTTGAAACGGCCAAGATTGATCATCATGTCGAGCTCATCGGCGCCGGCCTCGGCGAGCGAGCGTGCTTCCGCGACCTTGATCGTGGTGGTGGTGTGACCTCCGGAAGGAAAACCTACCGGACCGCCTACGAACGTTGAGCCATCGACCGGATAAGCGACCTGAGCAGGGGCACGAAATGAGGCAGCGCGTGAGCGGCGATGAATCGTTGCTCGAGAGCTAAGCCTGCCAGATTGCGAACATCCTCTTCGGTGTGGAATGCCTGCACCGCGCTGATATCGATCATCTGCGCGAGTCCTTCTGGAGAGCTGCAATCCGGCGGATCCGATGACCTCGGACGCATGCTCCGTCATCCTGGCCTCCTATCTCGCTGCAAGGCTAGAGAGCAATGTGGGTTTTCGACCAACATGGCGCGCAAATCCACAGGGATGCCGCTTTGTGGCAGAACGACATTGCCGACGAATAGCACTCAGACGGGAAGACACCGAGAATCTTTTGCGGCTGGAACCCGTCTGACAATGTCCAATTGTAACGGGAGCTTTCTTGCGGAATGATCGTTTCCGACCCGAGCCCCAACGACGCTACGAGCGGGCGAGAGCCTAGCGACAAGGCGACCACAAAACTCGCATATCCGCTAAGCTGGTCTTGATCCCAAGGCGTCGAGAAGATTCTGGACCGCGCTATACATTGCGCGATCGATGCTTTCGGGTGTGTATCCACCAATGTGCGGCGACGACACCGCTTTAGGATGCAAGGCGAGTCGCCAATCGTCGGGAGGCTCGTTATCGAAGACGTCCAGACCGATGCCTTTGACGTGACCGGAATCGAGCGCCTGCAACATCGCGTCGTCATCGATCAGACCACCTCGAGCTGTGTTGATGACAATGACTCCGTCTCTCAGTTTCCCGATTGTTTCTCGGTCCAAAACGGGACGTCCCTCCGGCCCGGGCGGGCAATGCAGGCTGATGGCATCGCTTGTCGCGACCAGCTCCTCGAAGGAGGCGTAGCGGAAGCCATCAGGAGCGTCCTTCCAATTAGGCCGGGGATCGTAGGCAACGATTTTCATCCCAAAGGCCAGCCCGAAGTCTGTGACCAAACGGCCGATCTGGCCACAACCGACGAGACCCAGCGTCCGTCCTTCCAATTCGAAACCCTCATGACGTTCCCATCGTTGTGCTTTGATCGAACGGTCACTCTGTGTAAGAGAGCGCGAGATGCAAAGAAGCAACGTCATCGCCAACTCAGCAACACCGCGGGCGTTGGCGCCCTGAGCTCGCAGCACCTTGATTCCCAGCCGCTCGGCGGCAGCCAGGTCGATCGCATCGGCCCCAGTGCCATTGCGACTGATGGCCTTCAGCCCTTTGGCATTCTCCAGCACCGCTGCGGAAATAGTTTCCACTCCCGCCAAATAGCCAACACAGCCGGGCAGACGGTTGAGCAAGTACTCCTCCGTCGGGAGAACGCCCGGACGAGAAAGAACAACTTCAAATCCTCTTTCCGCCAGCGCCGCGAGCGAAGGATGGCCGCTCTTGGTCGCAGAACGAGGTGTCACTAGAATGCGCTGCTTCATGCTTTGCTCGTGATCGTCTATCCTGTGAGTGCTGATCATCCGCAGGGAAAGAACTGTCGCCACATGTTGCTAAAACAGAGTTCCCAACAGAAATGAAAGATTAGCGAACTTCGGCGGCGATTTCGGATATTCGCTCGAAGTCCGGACCTCGGGTGGGAATTTCAACGTTGAAAATTTCCGCGATAACTCTCGTCCAACCATGGATGAAATAAAGCCAGCCGTCTTCGACGTGGAGCTGCCGTGTTTGTTCTTGGGCACGAGCTTGCTCGAGAAAGACCAGGTCGCCGCGGTAGTTGAATTCCCAGGCGTAGCCGCTCTGAGGAAACTGTGCGCTTGCGGTGAGCGGCGAGCCCGGTGCGTCCTTGCCCAAGCCGGTAGCGTTTACGACTAGCGACCCGGCGGGAAGCTGATTCACGAGCGCATCGTTATCGGTCGGCTGTGCTGCCAGTTGATACTCAACTGGCGTGGATGAAGCCAGTTGTTCGTGAATATGCTCGATCTCATCAAGACGCTCCCTGTTACGATCGGTGACAAGAAGACGCGCGGGGCGATTCAGCCTATGCTTCGGATCGAGCATGTAGGTAGTCAGAGCAATACTTGACCCTCCGGCGCCGAGGACGAGTGCTTCGGCGTGCGAGCGCTGCCAGTGATTTTCGGGCAGGAATGCTTCCAAGGAGAGCCCGGAGCTAATCGGATCTTTGGCATGACCGCGCAACTTTCCGTCACGTTTTGAAATGCAGCTGATCTCGCCGGTGAGCTGCGCGTAATAGTCCAATTCCTCGAGCAAATCGCGACACGCCTTCAGCAGATCAATCTTATGAGTAGTGACCAGCGCGCCGAGAGAGTTGGCGTCGTTCTTAATGAAATTGACCACTTCGCGATAATTCTCAACCTCGTCATGAAGTTTGAGATCGACGCCTTTAAGTATGACATCGCCCAAGCCAAGGTGTTTTGCCCAAGCGGGAAACACGCGCATGATGGAAGACTTTGCCGTGCTTACCCCGATAAAATAGAAGGTCGGCTTGGTGGCAGCTGTGTAGGTATTCATGTATGGACTCTACGCGACAGTGGCGTTCGACAGGGTAAAAGAAGGCAAAAGAACGATCGGGAAGAAATTGCTCATAAGCTCGAAATGGCAGTCAATAAGAC
>DATLIT010000493.1:0-4107 GCA_035539295.1 Terrimicrobiaceae bacterium
AGACAGGTGCAAAAATGACGAGAAAGCCGAACCCCCCCAACGACCAAGAGACACCTGCTCGCTCGAGCTGATTTGTTAGGACCGAAAGAATACGAACGCCCGCCAAGAATGAACCTGGCGGGCGATCCTTGCGGGGAGGGAAACTCGAGCCTATCCCAGTCGCGATATCAGCGTATCGGCCATATCAGCAGGTGTGGCAGCAACCGCGATACCAGCATCCTTGAGGGCGGCTATCTTCGCTGCCGCCGTGCCTTTGCCACCGCTGACGATGGCGCCGGCATGGCCCATGCGGCGCCCAGGAGGCGCGGTTGCTCCGGCTATGAAAGCCGCGATCGGTTTTTTGCAATTGTCTTTCACCCACGCGGCCGCTTCCTCTTCGGCCGTCCCGCCGATCTCACCGATCATAATGATGGCTTCGGTATCGGGATCGTCGTTGAACATCTGGAGGACATCCAGATGTGAACTGCCGTTAACCGGATCGCCGCCGATTCCGACGCAGGTGCTTTGCCCGTAACCGCGGGTGGTAAGCTGCCACACGGCCTCGTAAGTCAACGTGCCCGAGCGGGAGACCACACCAACGTTGCCCTTCTTATGGATATACCCTGGTGCGATCCCGATGCGGCAGCCGCCGTGCGAATTCGGGCCCTCTCCGGGTGTAACAACTCCAGGACAGTTTGGTCCGATCAGACGCGTTTTTGAACCGCGCATGGCATGTTTGACCTTGACCATGTCATTGACAGGAATCCCTTCGGTGATGCAAACAACCAAATCGAGACCTGCTTCCACGCCCTCGAGGATTGCGTCTGCGGCAAAAGGGGGAGGAACAAAAATCACCGAAACCGTTGCGCCCGTCTCCTTCACCGCCTGGTCGATCGTATCGAAAATCGGGACGTAATCCGCGAAGAGCTGGCCGCCTTTGCCCGGAGTGACACCGGCAACGATATTCGTTCCATAGTCAAGGCTGAGCTGCGCGTGGCGGGCGCCAAAGCTTCCGGTGATGCCCTGCACGACAATGCTGGTTTGGGGAGTGACAAGAATAGCCATAATCAGCGAGAGAACTTGCGTAGGTGGATCGTGAACGAGTGGCTATCGGAACAATCCCGGGCGAGATCTCCGAACGGGTCGCCAACGGACGTGCTCTCGTGGATCATCTCAGGCGTTCTTCTTGACGGCAGCGACCACTTTTTGCGCAGCATCCAAAATATTTTCGGCAGTAATCAGCGTGAGCCCGCTGTCGGCCAGCGTCTTTTTCCCGGCTTCGACGTTGTTCCCCTCCAGCCGAACGACCAAAGGAATGCCGAGGTGGGTCTCGCGGGCGGCGTCAACTATCCCATGTGCGATGACGTTACAATCCATGATGCCACCGAAAATATTCACTAGAATGCCTTCGACGTTCTTGTCCGTGAGGATAATTCGAAAGGCGGCGGCGACCTGCTCTTTGCTGGCTCCGCCACCCACATCAAGGAAGTTGGCCGGTTGGCCGCCTGCATACTGAATGATGTCCATGGTGGCCATGGCGAGGCCGGCGCCGTTCACCAGGCAGGCGATATTTCCATCCAGTCCGATGTAGTTGAGGCCGTGCTCGGAGGCCGCAACTTCACGGGGATCTTCCTCAGTCACGTCGCGCATGGCGACAATCTCGGACTGACGGAAGAGGGCGTTGTCGTCGAAATTGAACTTGGCATCAAGCGCGAGTAACTCGCCTTTCGCGGTCACTACCAGCGGGTTGATTTCGACCATGGAACAATCCCGCTCGAGGAAAAGCTTGTAGAGATTGGCAAAGAGCTTCGAGGCTTGATTCATTAATCGGCCCGTCAAGCCCAGCGCGGCTGCGATCTTGCGCGTCTGATAAGGCATCAACCCGACCGCAGGATTCACGTTTATGCGAATGATTTTTTCTGGGGTCTTTTCGGCAACCGTCTCGATGTCGACTCCCCCTTCGGTGCTGGCGATCACGATGGGCGCCGAGGTGGCTCGATCAAGGAGAATCGCAACATAAAGCTCCTTGGCGATATCGACGGCTTCGCCAACAAAAACCTTCCCAACTTCCTTACCCTCGGGTCCGGTTTGATGAGTAACAAGGACCTTGCCAAGCATCTTTGCGGCGAGATCGTGCGCCTGCAAGGGAGTATCGCAGAGGTGCACGCCCCCTTTGAACCCGGTGGTGAAAGTTCCCTTGCCGCGTCCGCCGGCATGAATCTGCGCTTTCACGACCAACTTGCCTCCGCTCAATCTTGACGCGACTCGTTCCGCCTCTTCGGGCGTGGATGCGACGCCTCCAGGCTGAGTGGCGACGGCAAACTTCCCGAAAAGCTCCCTGGCTTGGTATTCGTGAATGTTCATCGAGACAAAAGAGAGGTGGGTGGTTATTAGCGGCTTAGGGATGACTTGCCAACGGAATATTGTTTTTTTTGCACCATTCGATAGCCGTGCGGTTGCCCCCTTGAGCTGCGCGGACATACCAGCTGCGGGCCGCTTTTCGATCCCTTTCGACCCCAACCCCCGCTTCGAAGCACATCGCGTAGAAAAACATACACAAGGGGTTCCCCTTTTCTGCCCCATCCTGGAACAGTGCGAATGCCTTGCTCTCATCTTTAGGAACACCCTGGCCGTAGATGTAAAGCACGCCAAGGTTGCCTTGAGCGTCGAGAAAGCCGAATTCCTGTGAGCGAGAGAACAGTTTTACCGATTCGCTGAAGTTCGGCTCGATCACTCCCGGCACGCCCTTTCGGTAAACGTCGCCCAACAAATTCATTGCGCGGGGATTGTTCAAGGCGGAGGCGGCCGTCAAAAGTTCAACCGCGCGCCGCGGATCTTTTGCGACGCCTTTGCCGAACAGATGGCATTCCGCGAGCGCGTACATGCCCGCCGAATCTCCATGCTCGGCCGCCTTGGAGAACCACATCGCGGCCTCGGTCAGGTCCGCGGCATGAACGCCGCGCCCGCTGGCCAACATTTGACCAACGGTGACCATCGCTTCGGTTTGACCGCGATTGCCGGCGGCAATAAGCCACTTGAGCGAATCGGCCGGTTCGGTTTGTCGGAGCATTTCTCCAAGCAGCATCTGCGCCGAGACGACATCCAGAGCAGCCGCCTTCTCCAACGGCCCACGGAGAGCGGCCGATTCGGAGAAGGATAGCTTCGATGCGCGTGCGCGCAAACTTGCCGTCATCATCTCCAAAGCGCTCCGAGGCTGTTCCTCGTTGGGAACGCTCGTAGCGATCTCCGTGTAGGCTGCGATCGCGCCGGCAAAGTCATCTTTGAGCCGCAACTCTTCCGCAGCGGCTACAGCCTGGTCGTAGAAAGAGGGCGTCGGCGCGAGCGAGGCTGTCGGAACGGGAGTGGCCACAGGGGTCGGTGTTGGGGTGTTAGCCACGAGCGGAGCGGAAGTGGCTTCCGGCTCGGGCGTCGGAGTGACTGCCTCGATGCGCGGCGCTTGGGCGATGCGCAATCGCTGGGCGAAGCGCACTCCCTGCCAAAGAACGATGCCAACGATGACCAGGAGAATGGCCAGGACGCTCCACAGCCATGCCCAGGACATCGCTCGTGGCTTCTCGACAGGCAAGGGAGGGGGCTTTGGCAGCGGCGCAGGCGGGGCAGGCTGCGCTGTAGGGGCCACCTCCTCCGGCAGACTTTCCACAAAGGCTCTCGCGCTCTCATAATGATGTCCGGGTGTGAGTGCGCGCCTGAGAACCGCATTACCCTGCTCGGAAACACGGGGTATGGGCACATACGTCGCGGAAGACCCCTCCGCCTTCACTCCGCCAAGCATTTCATAGGCAAGCGCAGCCACAGCGTAGACATACGCCCTGGAGGGATCACTGGTGAACGCACCCTTCGCGCGCATGAGCGCGAACGATGATGCGACCATGGTCGCATCTGGAGACGCAGAACTCGATCCGGCCGTCGTCAGCGGGAGGAATTTCGGCTGGCACAATGGCCATTGCGAAACCGGCGCACCGATCTCGGCACCCGGAAGAAAAACTTCATGTGCACCGATGTCAGGACACATCAGATCGGCTGCTCTCAACTCGTCGAACGCATCGGCCAAAGGCAAGAGCAACAGCCTGGCCTCACTTCCGGGAAGTGCGCGTCGATTTCGAAGCA
>DATLIT010000494.1:0-4805 GCA_035539295.1 Terrimicrobiaceae bacterium
TTGGATATGGCCATCCTCTGCCAGCGTTTGCGTAGTGAAGTGGCCTACCTTTCCCGCTATTGGCAAAGCCAGGGATTTCCAACGCTCGTAGTGCCTTTGGGCCGCCGGCATCTTGCGGCTGGAATTGAACTGCTGTCTGCCCTCTTGCACGAATGGCGTGACGGGAATTGCGGACAAACAGTCGTTCGCCTCGGTGCGCTTGGACAATTCATGGCCTCGGCTGAATGGATGACATTGGATCCCAACGTCGGGGCCATACCCGGCAATGGCTCCGGTCTGCGCGGCCAGGCCCAATTGAAGCCGGCGCTCCAAGATCAGCCGGAGCAGAACCTGCCCTTGCGCGCGGCCGAGGAGCAGGCCTTGGAGTTGGAAGCGGCCCAAGATCAATCGCGGCTCGTCGAGCGTCTGCGAGCCAGCGAGAACATCTATGAGCAGGCAGAATGCCTGCAAGGACTCGTGCAATTGCTGGGCCGCAAGGGCGAAATTCCCTGGACGCAGCAAGGACCCGAAGGAAGCATCAGCCTGGAAACCTTGCTAGATCAACTTTGGCAGCGAGCCAGTCAGGGGCGGCACTGGAGCGTGCTGCGCCGCATCGCGGGGCTGCGGGGATGGTTTGATTCAGCGCTCGAGGAGGCGGTCACCAATCTGCTGGTCCGACAGAAACATGTCCTCGTGGGCAAGGCCTATAGCCCGGATTCGCTGATTACTGAACCAATGGCTGGGCCGGCCATCGTCGAAAGGATCGCTCGGTTTTCCCGGGAAGACGTCCGGGAGCGTGTCCTGACCCAGGAGATTCTCTTGAGTCTCGACACTCTTGTGAAACTCGATCCTGAATTGCTGCGGGGCTTTTTGACCGTTCGTGTAGGCTATTTGATCCTGCTCTTGACGGCGGAGGTTTCCACGGAATTCTCTCTCAGGCAGGATGAGGCTTACGAGAAATTGTTGAACTTTTCACCGTCGGAAGTTCAGTCACGTCTGATTGCGGTTCTCAGGGATTACGCGCAGGTTGCCGGGCGGCTCGAGAGCCAGGAAGCGCTTTACCTGAGACCCGGCGTTGAGGTCGCGTGGCATGCGGCAGGAGGCAAGACCGCGCAGTCGTCTCCCATCCCGCCCGATGGGTGGCTCGATCACCGCCGCCGGGGAGGCGCCCTCGGGCAGGTACCGACTCGGTTTTATCCTGGCGTCTGGAAAACCCTCGAGCACTGCTCCGGATTGGTGATCGGCGACAAGCTCGAGCGGCGCAATCGCATGGAGAGCGCTCCGCTTTTGGCTGAGATGACTCCAGGTGAGACAAACTTCGCCCGCAACGTCGAACATCTGCTGGCCAAAATCGATGCCCCGGAGTATCGCCACCTTACCATCGAGGCGCTCGTCGCTCTGGGCGATTTCTTTCGCGAGAATCCGCGTTTCATTCTCTCCGAATATCTGGTCCTGGACGTGATCATCGGACACGGCGTACGGTTGGCATGGCTTCAGGATCACCCGGGAGATGCCTACGAGGATCAAAAAGCCCTGGCCTGGCAACGCTTCTACGAGGAGCCTCCGGAGTCGGTAGCCCGCTGGATCGTTGCGGCGCTGCGCTATCTGGTGGAACCGGAAAAACCCGTCGCGTCCTCGCCGCTTGTCCCCGCTTAGATCGCATCTAAAGGAGGCGGGTGAGTCTTTGGTAGACTCACCCGCTTTATGAAAAATTACACCGTTTTCCACAGTGTGACCGCCTTTCCGGGGCGTAGCGTGGCGGCTTAACCCCCGACTTCTTGACGCTCTCGGCGCTCTCCTACATGGCAGCGGTGTCGTTACTCTGTGGCGGTAACAGACGGCTTGATGGCTGCTATAGAGAGAATCCCGTCGCACTCGAGCGACGACGCGCAAGATCGTCTACGGAGAAGAATTTCGTGGATTCACACGGCCAATCGGAGGTGGCCTTTGCCTTCTGCCACCTGCTTGGCACCGTGCGGCTGATGGCGTGCCTTTAGCGCATTAAGTATGAGCGGCTCTATCTTCCCAGAGAAAAGGATCGCCGACGACTATCCGAATCTGGCGGCGTATTTGCCCGCCCAATCCGCTGGGACCTTATCGAGCAGCAGTACGATGAGATGGTCAAAGCGGCCGTGGCCCTTAAGCGCGACACTGCTACGGCAGAGGCGATTCTGAAGCGGTATAACTCCTACAACTTGACGCACCCAACCTACAAGGCGCTGGCTGAAGTGGGTAAGGCGGAGAAAGAGCATCTTTCTCTGCGAGTACCTACCCTCGCGAAGGTAGCCATCAGCGCGACACAGTTCGCGGCGCTGATGGATGGCTTAGAGCTGACACGAACACGGGCGAAGCTGTGGTGGCGCAAAAAAGTGGAACAGGCCGCGCGAAATCATTGCTAAGTATCATGCTTATTGCTAATAGCTAAGCACGATATTAGCAAATGGCGCTCAAATCGGTTCCCGGCATCGATCTTGAGAGTCTGCCTGAGGAAGCGCGATCGCTCATCGAGGGCACTCGCGCAGAGGGCGCAGGATGCCGACCGCCTCACACGAGAATCGGCTGCTGCGGAAATGCTCCGGCTCGAGAGGCTCAAGAAGTATGGCCCGAAGAGCGAGAAGCTCAGCGCCGGACAGATCGAGCTCTTGGAGCTCGAGCCTGGAGTCCACGCGCAGGAGGTCGAAAAGGAATCCGAGGTCTCTTCGGGGCGAAAGCGCCTCACGAAGCGCGAGCATGCCAGGCGCAACGCCCTGCCCGAGCATCTGCCACGGCGCGAGGAGATCATTGCCGTGGAGGGCGAGTAGAGGCTCTGGGTGTGCTGCGGAGAGGAGCGCTGCCGCATTGGCTTCGAGGAATAGGAGGTGCTCGAGATCGAGCCGGCCCGCTACTTTGTGCGCGTGATCAAGCGCGAGAAACTGGCCTGCCACAAATGCCCGGAGGGCGGAGTTGTCACGGCTGCGGCCGGGGGCCGCAAGATCGTGGAAAAAGGCAAGCTCTCCGACGCTGTGGATCGTCGATGTGCTCATCAAGAAATATCATACTCTCCGAACGGGGATCGAAATGCCGATATATTTTGAACCCACACTTTCAGGCCGTTGGATATGAGTTCTTTCGGACCATCAAGGGGTTGGCCTATTAAAGCTTCTATTTCGATGTTCGGCGGAAGGGTTTGAGTGACCTGCGACAATTTAGATCTTTCGACCCGTTTCCGGTTTCTTAATTTACGATTTGCCCTTTGTGAACCGAATGCCTGGGGGGCGTTCGAATTTTGAAGACGGGCTGTGGTACGTTTTCTCGGAGAATTTAAAGCGTGTTCATACATTATTCAGGGAGCGAGTGCTGCTATCAGCATTTTTTTACCGGTCTTTCGTGTACGTCAGTTTACAAATAAGCCAGAAATTATGTTGATGCTGAGAGCGAGAATTGCCGTGTTGAAGGCAAAGGAGAGGAGGCCGTGAAGCAGGGCCAGACGCCGCATGAAACGTGAGGTGATGTTTACATCTGATACTTGACACGTCATTCCAATAACGAAGGAAAAATACGCGAAATCTCCGTAGTCCGGATTATCGCCGCCGGGGAAAATCAGTCCTCTGCCAGATCCTTCCACGTCAGCCTCCTGCTCCAATCGGTAGAAAACGTGGGCGTAGCGAAGCGTAAAGACTGTGTGAATCAGAAGCCATGACTCAATCACCGCCAGTACCGCCATAAACAAGTGCAGTCTATCGATTTTTTGGAGCGCCTTGTGTTCCCGGAGAACCAGAATCACGGCAAGCAAGCTGATGCATGCGGCCACAATAACAAAGGTGAAAATCAGGGCTCGGCTTGAATCCTGCAATCGGACTCTTCGCTGAATATTCCGAGGATTCGCTGTGCAAATTGTGATCCATGCCATTAGCACGACTACGAACGCGTAAACGTCCCAGATTGCAATAAAGTGGGTGATGATCGATAGCTCATGTTGGTGGAAAAACAGAAAACTGACTAAAGCGACGATGATGGCGACGATCTGGCGGACGTGGGAATCCAACTGACCAATGTGACGCAGAAGAGCCAGCAGCCGAGTGTGTAGGAACATGCGGGGAAGTTAAATGGGTCGCTTTAGCGACAACGAGCAAGAAGAGACCGAAGAGCCACCCAAGGTGCTCTGCGCAAGCGTGGAGAACATAAAAAAGTGGGTGCTTAAGCCGTTTTGTCCGGAGTCCGGATACCAGTGACGAAAGGTCTCCTCCAGGCGCTCATCGAGCACCTGAGTACGCATTTGCAGCACTAGATGCGCACTTTTCTTCGTCCATTGCATCTGCTGCCTTTTGGCAAACCGCTTGCTTCGCAGTTTGCGACTATTCTCTCCGGTAAGCTCCTCGTTATCTAAGGAAACAGCGGATGTCCTCGATCCTGTCACGAGCTGGGGCCACATTCACCTTTGCGGATTCGCCGTCGTATAAATGCTTAAGCCATTTCATCATTGTTGCTTTGGTACGACTGGGAACAGAAGGGGTGGAATTGCCAGCGCTGTTCCGACTCCGACTAGGGTAAACACCACGAGCATCAGATTCTCGAGGGCGGCTGTGGCCGCCAGAAGCCCCTCGCCAGGACTCGCCTTTAGGAGCTCGAAGAGGTTCATCAAGCCTTTGGCCGCCAGGCTGCCGGGAATCATCGGGATGCAGCCCACAACTGCAAGCACTGAGCCGCGCGGCGAATCCGGCGGTTCCAAAATCCGGTTTAACAGCGCGAGAACGAAAGCCGCAATGAATGAAGCCGCCGGAAGGCGCAGACCGCCAATTTCCTGCCCTCCCGTGCGCACCGCAAGGGCAAGGGCTCCCGCTCCGAAA
>DATLIT010000495.1:0-2470 GCA_035539295.1 Terrimicrobiaceae bacterium
GCGAAAGGGGGGACGCGCCAACCCGGAAGAGCGCGCTCCTTATCTTAGCGAAGTCTCCTTAGACTTCGCCTTTTCAATATTGATTTTCAGGCCAGTCTAACGTCTTTAGACGAGGTTAGGGGTCCCTGGAATGATGTCTCAGCTTCATGCCGCGTCTGGTTGGGTTCGAGGTCGAAAATTGGCATAACATCTGTACACGTGCAAGCACAATGTGCAGAATAAATTACTACGTCGCAACAAATGTACAGCGGGGCGCTTCCAGGAAATCGCCGGCCTGGGCACTTCGGATTTGACTCGTTCCGTTTGCGTATCTGCCTGTCGCTCCCCTTCTTGTGTCCAGCACAAACTTGGATTTACTGCGCCAGGTATGAACTTTGGATGAAACTCCCGCCTCTGCTGTTCCCGCAATTGCCCGGGGGACGTTCTCACGGCCCATTGCTGTTTCGGCCGTGATTTCTCCCAAAGTCGTAATCGCCTCAGGATCGTCTCCATGATGGGAGTATTCGTCACAACTATAGGAGGCGCGTTGGTTTGATTTAGCAGAGACCCATCATTTCCACGTGGTTTTTGCGCTTTGAATCAATTTGACTTCCTTGAGGACACTGTGGAATTGGTAGTCGCGCTTGGGTCACGGTTCCGCACGGCGATGGATTGGTCTTGTGCGCGGAAAGATTCTAAGGGCACCTGGTTATGAATAATCGAGACAGCATGGTCCCCGAGACTCTTGAGCAGACGGTTAGAGCCGCCTGGCTGTATTATGTTGCCGGAAACACCCAGGAACAGACTGCCGAATTGCTAGGCATCTCGCGGGTCAAGGTAAATAGGCTACTAGCGGAAGCCAAGGACTCGGGCATTGTGAAGATATCGATTGAGCATCGCTTTGCCCAAATGGCCGAGGTGGAAGAGTTGATTCGGACCCGTCACAAGCTCTCTTTCTGTCGCGCGACGCCGCCGCTGTTGTCCTATTCTCCCGGTCGCCGAAGAAGCATGCCCTCGCGGGAGAAACTGGAGGCGGAGGCCCCCATCGCTCGCCGGGCGGTCGGAATCGTCGCCGCCGATCTGCTGCGTGACAGACTTCAGGCCGACGACAACAGCGTCATCGCCGTCGGCTTCGGCAGAACCATCGCGGAAGTTCCGAACTATCTCGTCGGAACGGCTAAGCCCAAAGTGAAGTTCGTTTCCGCTATGGGTTCACTTACGCGCTCGTCGGCGGCCAATCCATTCGAGGTAGTCTGCCACTTTGCAGAAAGGACCGGCGGCGAGGGCCACCTGCTACCGGTTCCTTTTATTGCGGACAGCGTAACTGATAAGCAGATTTTCATGTCGCAGCGCGTTTTCAAACAGACGCTCGCGCTCGCCGAGCAGGCGAGCTTTTATTTAGTTACCCTCGGCCAATGTGACGAATATAGCCTCTTGTTTCGTCACCGATTATTGTCAGGCATCGAACTTCAGGATCTCAAACGGGCCGGGGCTGTTTGTGATTGCATGGGAAAATTCTTTGATTCGGAAGGTCGAGTTGTCTCGAGTGATCTAAATGAAAGGACATTGGCCGTCGATCTTGAGCACCTCTATGATCGTGAGGTGATCCTGCTCTGCGCCGGGAGACAGAAGCTGCGAGCCGTTAAAGGCCTCCTCAAGGCCGGATTTGTGAAAGGTCTCATCATTGATGGAGATACCGCACTCTCCCTGATCGAAGAGTAAGACCAGGAGAAGCACCATCGAACCGGGTATTCCTTGCATTGAATCCTCCGACACCGACGACATCACTGCCCGTGGCAATAGCTGCTGAAAAGCGAATCCCTGAAACGATCTCCGGCTTCTCACATCTCTGGCTGGAAGTCCAGCCAGCCGCCACCCTGGGCATACGAGTTGACGGCGGCCTCGACAAAGGCCATTCCGCGTGTGCCATCCTCGACGGTCGGCGCCCACAGCGCCAGAGGATCGGGGGGCACACTCTGCTGCCGCGCCACCAGGATGTCTGCGTAATCGCGATAGAGCGTCGCAAACGCCTCGAAAAACCCTTCCGGCAAGCCGGCCACGATGCGGGTCGCACGCTGGGCCGCAGGTGACAATCCGCTCTGGCCGCGCACCAGCGTGCAGGCCGCTTGTCCCTGCAGAGCGACGGTTAGCTTGTCGGGATCGCTCTGTTGCCAGCGGACGTGTCCTTTCTCGCCATAGACGCGGAGCCTTAATCCGACATGCTCGCCGGCGGCCACCGCTGAGACCCACATCGTGCCGCGCGCACCATTATCGTAACGAAGGAGGATATGCGCATTGTCCTCAAGCCGTCGCCCCGGCACCATCGTCTGCAGGTCCGCCGCCACGGCGACTACACGGCGCTGGGTGACGAATTCGCTGAGGTGGAGACAATGGGTGCCGAGATCGCCGACGATGAATGAGCCGCCGGCTTGCGCTGGATCGGTGCGCCACGCTGCCTGCTTGCTCTCGCCCTCGCCTGGTCCGGATAGCC
>DATLIT010000496.1:0-2646 GCA_035539295.1 Terrimicrobiaceae bacterium
TCGCTGTGCTCGTCGCAAGCAATTTCAACGGCTGTGCGCTCCCTACACGGCGCGCCGCTACCAAAGACCGTGCCTTCATCCGCTATTGGCCGCCGCCGCCAGAACCCGGCGACCGATTGCGCCTCGCGGTCAAGGATCTTATTGACGTCAAAGGAGTAGTTACCACCGCAGGGTCCCAGTATTTGGCGAAGAACCGGGCGCCTGCCTCCCGCGACGCTGAATGTCTCACCAACGCGCGCAAACGAAATGTGGAAATTGTTGGGAAGACCAACCTCACAGAGCTTGCCTTCGGCGGTTCCGGAATAAACGAATACTTCGGAACGCCCAGAAATTATTTCAATGGAAGACGAAGACTCATTCCAGGCGGATCATCGAGCGGCTCGGCGGTTGCTGTCGCCAACGGAATGGCGGACGTTGCCTTCGGAACGGATACGGCTGGGTCAGTCCGTGTCCCGGCGGCGTGTTGTGGCATTCTCGGGCTGAAAACGACCTTCGGCTTGGTTTCTCTGAAGGGCGTTTTTCCCCTTTCCCCAAACAACCTGGATACCGTCGGCCCGATGGCCAAGGATGTCCCTCATCTTGTCGAGGGAATGGACCTGTTGGAGGACGGGTTCGCGGCCAAATACCGGCAGGCCGTCGCCGCTAACCCATCTGCCGAGGAGATCACGATTGGGCGACTTTACCTCGACGGCACGGATCCTGCCATCGATGAGGCCATCGATCGTGCCCTCGCGGCGCGCAATTTCAAGGTGATCAGGCTCGGCAAAGCCTTTAAGCAAAATTGGGATCAAGCGGATAAGTATGGCCGCATCGTGGCGACCGCTGACGCGTGGCTGAACGGCCGAGAATATCTGGACAAAAAGGGAGTTACGCCGACCACCAAAGCAGGTATTCTTCTTGGAGAGCTTGAATACAAAAATAACTACCGGGAAGCTCTGCTATTTCGCGCCAGGTGGCGAAATATGCTTCGCCAGGTCTTTAAGAGAGTCGATTTCATTGCCCTCCCGACGCTCCAACGCATGCCACCCAAACTTCCCTTCTTTGGCAGGTCGGCCGTCTTTGAGGCGCTCGTCCTCGATCTACAGAATACCGAGCCTGTCAACCTTGCTGGCAATCCTGCCATTGCCATACCAATTCCGTTGGATGTCAAAGAGGGTAGCTTGACGAGCTTGCAGCTTGTCGGGCCTCGTCTGAGCGAGGCGGATCTGGTGAACGCCGCGCGGCTCTTTGAGCAGAATCAGAGTGCCTCGGCATCACGATAGAGGGGCGACTACTTAGGATTTGGTCGGGGAGCGCTTTCTACTTGCGTCGACGCAGATTTGAAACGAGCGGTAAGTAGCTATCCCGCATAGCGGGTTGTGTGTATGCGCCTACGGTTGTTTATCCAAGCAGTCTGCTCAACAACCGTCTTAGTGTGCGCTGCCCTTGGCGCGGAGTCTCCTGACGATCTCGTTGCCAAAGGCGACATTTTCGATCAGAAGTTCCAAGCGACCGAAGCGCTGGAGTGCTATCTGCCGGCGGAGAAGCTTGAGCCGACTAATGTCCGCGTGCTCGTTTGCATTGCACGGCAATACCGCTATCTGCTCGCCGACGCCAAAACGCGCGACGAGAAGCTCCGGCTTGGAGGTATCGCCCTCAACTACGCGCAAAAAGCTGCGGCGCTCGCGCCGGATAGTGCCGAGGCGCAGCTCTCGGTCGCGATTAGTTATGGGAAGATGCTGCCCTTCATGGACACGAAGTCTCAATTCCAAGCTTCCCCCTACATCAAAGCCTACGCCGAGAAGGCGATAAAGCTGGATCCGCAGAATGATCTCGCCTGGCACGTGCTTGGTCGCTGGCATCGCACTTTGTCCGACGTTAACATGCTCAAGCGTACCGTCGCTTCGTTTATGTACGGACAGCTGCCAAAGACAACGACCGAGAAAGCGGTTAGCTGTTTTGAGAAAGCGATCGAGATCAATCCTCATCGTCTCATGCACTACGTTGAGCTGGGTCGAGCGTACGCTCAGATGGGGAAGACTGAAGAGGCGCGCCGGTTTATCGAAAAAGGTCTCTCGATGCCAAATCTCGAAAAAGACGATCCGGAGACCAAGCGTCGTGGTCAGGAAACGCTGGCGAAGCTTCAGTGATCGGCCGATTACTGTCGAACGAGCGTTCGAGGAGAGGAAAGTCCCTTCCAGGTCGGCATGTCCGCGAGATTGCCATCGATAAAGAGGTGATGCCAGAGCTGGGTGCCCACCACGGCGACCAGTCCCATTTCCACAGACATGCGGGGCAGCGAACCGGGACGCATCTTGCGGAATGCATGACGCCAGTGACGCACCGCGGAAACATCGAAATACCCGGTGCGCTTGAGAGACTCCTCGCTCAGCAGTTGAGCCACGAATGGGGGCTCCGGGTCGATGTGAAAACTGTCCAGCGGAGCGCGAAAGATTACCTTGCCGCGACGGTAAACTGAAGGCGGCAACCAGCGTTCCGCGAATAATCGCAGTAAATGCTTATCGCGAAAACCGCGCAATTTCCATCGCGGATGCAGCTTGGCGAGGAAGTCGAAAACATCTTCATCCAGAAAAGGATAACGAACCTCCACCGAGGAGTGCATGGCCACTCGGTCGCCCTTTGCCTGCAACAGGTGCCCAGCCAAGG
>DATLIT010000497.1:0-4226 GCA_035539295.1 Terrimicrobiaceae bacterium
TAAACGTCGAGCGGCCAGGCGAGACTTTCACGACGGATGACTGCGGTGAGACTTCCCATCGATCGACTAGCCGAGCTCTGGCCGCGAAATCTGCGCGGTGCACGCATCGGCGCGGTCCTTCATCCGGCATCCGTTTCGGCCACACTTGTGCATTCTTCGCGAATCCTTGAAAGCTTCAGTCCAAAGCTCTTTCAGTTGGCCGCAATGTTCGGTCCTCAGCACGGATATCTGGGACAGACCCAGGATAACATGATCGAATGGGAGGGTTACGGGCACCCGCGTTTAGGTATCCCGGTGCACAGCCTCTATGGCGAGAGCCGCGAGCCGACCGGTGGTATGCTGGAGGGGCTAGATACTCTGGTCATTGATCTCCAGGATATCGGCACGCGTTATTATACGTTCGTCTGGACGATGTACTTATGTCTTAAGGCTTGTACCGATCGCGGAATCCCGGTCGTCGTTTGCGACCGACCAAATCCGATCAATGGCGTCACTATTGAGGGGGCGCTACCGGATCCCTCCTATCGATCGTTTGTCGGGCTTCATCCGATATCGGTTCGACACGGAAAAACGATCGGAGAACTGGCGCTCCAATTTCGGGACGAAGCTTTCCGGGAATGTAAACTGGAGGTATTGCCGATGGAAGGTTGGAAGCGCGCGATGTGGTTTGACCAAACCGGGCTGCCCTGGGTGCTGCCGTCTCCGAACATGCCGATGCTTGAAACGGCCACGGTCTATGCCGGCATGTGCCTTTTGGAAGCAACCAACATCTCGGAAGGTCGTGGCACCAGTCGGCCGTTCGAGCTTTTCGGTGCTCCGTGGATCCGCGGTGAGGAATTTGCAACCGGGTTGAACGCCCTCGCGCTCCCGGGTGTTTATTTTCGTGAGGCCTACTTTCAACCTACGTTCCACAAATATGCGGGGGAGATATGTGCCGGCGCGCAGGTTCATGTTATAGACCGCGAACGCTTTCTTCCCTTCCGAATGGGCGTGGAGATTATCAGGTACACTCAAGCGAGCTATGCCACAAGATTTGCGTGGAAACCACCTCCTTATGAATACGAGTATCAACGCCTCCCGATTGAAGTGCTGATCGGCGGTCCAGTCGACTCGTTGTTTACTCCTTAAGGACTAAGCATGCGAGCGTGCCTTGAGAAATCACTAACCACGAGACATGTAGGGTCGCTCGAGACATTCGTGCGCCATCGGTGGCTTTGCGGCCTGTGCGTCCTCGGGCTGACGGTATCTGTAACCAGAGCTGAGCCCCAATTCGACACCGATGCGATGAGTGACCATGAGCTGCGAGCCTTTCGCAATCAGATGCGTAGTGAGCTCCAGCGCCTGCTCGAGACGGCCCCGATCGAAGAAACTCCGGAAGGCAAAGCGTATCGAGTCTACTACTGTACGATCTACTACACGCCGCGCGAATCGGGCTTTACCGCTGAACGAGGCTTTGACGATACCCGGATCTCCGCACCTGGGCTGAAAGGGCGGAGGTACCCGGCCGCCTTCCTCGAAGCGGTCAAGCGCGAAGGTTTTGGTCGATTAAGCGAGCCGGTCAACGGTCGGACTTTCCTCCAGTATGTCGGAGGCGGCCGTTATCAGTTTGCCAAGGCCGCTTTGGGCAATCGCGGCAACGTGCTGGTTCCCCGGGTGTCTTGCGCCGTCTCGAAAAAGAATCCCTTTCTACGCCGCGGACAAATGCTGCGCATCCAATCGCCGACCGTTGAGGAGGTGACCGGAAGCCGTGAGTGGCGCGTTGAGGACACCGGCGGAGGGTTGCATCCTCTCCAAATTGACCTCTACTGGGGGGAAGATGATCCACTGGGTGCCGTTGGTCGAATGCGCGCGCGCCCGGCCGGAACCCGAATGGAGTATGCCTTCGACGTGAAGGTTCTCGTCAAGCGCTGATGTCTGATCTCCTTGTTAAACTTTACGATCTACCCGCGAATGCTCCGCTTTTGGAACAACTCGCTGAGAGCGGAATTCGGGTTCGCCGAGCCCTGGCATCGGAAAAAACCATCGTCACGCGCTGGGTATCCGAGCAGTTCACGGATGGGTGGTCATGCGAATGCGGAATCGCCTTTAGCCGTCAACCGATTGCGTGCACGGTTGCTACGCACGAAAAGAGCCTGCTCGGGTTTAGCTGCCATGGGGTAATCTGTCCGGACTTTCTCGGCCCGATCGGCGTTCTTCCGGAATGGCGCAGGCATCATGTCGGCAAAGCCTTGCTGCTCGCTAGCCTGGAGGCGCTGCGCGCCCAAGGATACGCATACGCGATTATCGGTTGGGGGGGACCGGTGGGGTTTTTTGAAAAGTCAGTCGGGGCGATGCTCATAGCAGGCTCTGAGCCGGGAATCTATCGAGGCGTCCTCAAGGAGCGAGCCTCGCCATGAGGTGGCAAACGCCGCCTGGACAATCCAGGCAGAGCGCACGTTGCACTGTCGGCAGTTTTATGATCTCTCTGTTGAAATAGGGAGCACTTTGGATGACGAGTCTCAAGATTTGAAAAAGAAACCAGACGAAACCTTGAGCGTGACGTCGGACGAGCGCGCGGCCCGAGACGGACAGACCGGATTGGTTGTCTGGTTCACTGGACTGAGCGGGGCGGGAAAGACCACCCTTGCTGTCTCGGTCGAGCGACAATTGTTCGATCTCGGCCATCGGACGTTTCTGATCGACGGCGACCTGCTGCGCGCCGGTCTCTGCAGCGATCTCGGTTACGGCTCGGCGGATCGCCACGAGAATGTGCGACGTGCCGGAGTCGTGTCGAGCCTGATGGCGAACGCTGGCCTCATCTGTCTGACAGCTCTGATCTCGCCGTTCCGCGCTGACCGGGCGCGTGCCCGCAGTCTCCTGTCCGCAGACTGCTTTCTGGAGGTGTATGTCAATGCGCCGCTATCTGTTTGTGAGGCACGGGATGTCAAAGGACTTTATCGACGCGCGCGAGCCAATGAGATTCCAAATTTTACCGGAATCTCTTCCGTCTATGAACCGCCTGGGTCGCCTGACTTGGAGGTGCGCACTGATCTCTTGAGCGTGGAAGAATCCATCGCCAAAGTTCTGAATGTCGTGCGCGAGCGGGTTTTCTCGCTTCGCGAGAAGGAAATCTCGCGCGATGGCGCCACCTCTCGTCCTTCAGCGGATCAGCACATCCTCTCGAGGTCGACTGCTTAGGAGTGGTCGTCTCTGGGAGCTTGATCGGACCATTTCACGCGCATCTGGCTCTTTGTCTTAGGAAATTGAGGGTAGCGTATAGTTTCATCAGCATGCCGGTCGGCGGAGCCGAGGATTTCGCTGCGGTGGTTTCGCGTTACCTTCCTGCGCCATTCCATCCGGTTTTCCTGTGCTTACGAGATCTTGGAGTGCTCGGCGACGAATTGCGTGCCTTGGGTCGCGAGGTTCACCTTGTCCCGGTGGCACCGGGGAAGCGCTGGAATGCGGCCGGGACTGTTCGGCTTGCTCGCTGGTTTCGGAGCCAACGAATTGGGCTTGTGCATTCCCAGACCTACAACAGCCACACCTACGCGGTTCCCGCCGCTCGCCTAGCTGGCGTAGGATGTCTTCTTCATCAACAAAAGACGTTCGAACGCTTAAAGCCTCACCGGATGCTGATCATGCGCTTGCTCGTGCGTTACGCCCATCGAGTGGCTGCCCTCTCGGAAAAAACGCAGCGGGACCTAATCGCCGCCTTCCATCTTCCGCCCGCGCGAACCGCAGTAATTCCCAATGTGATTGATCCGGCGGAGTTTTTTCCGCTCGACGACCGAGCCGCACTAAGAAACCAGTTGGGCGTAGATCCAGACGCATTCATCATCGGGTCGATCGCCTCGTTGAATGCTGTTAAGAACCACGCCGCCACCCTCCAGGTTCTACGCCGGCTCAGGGATGAAGGACTTTCTTTTGAGGCCTATTTCTTTGGAGAGGGTAAGGAGAGAGCCTTTCTTGAATCGATTCGCCGAAATCTAAACCTCGAAGGAATCGTTCACATGCCGGGTAACAAACGTCCCGTCGCACCGTGGCTGCAGGCGCTTGATCTTGTTGTCCATCCCTCGCGCTCGGAAGGAAAGCCGCTTGCCTTACTTCAAGCGATCGCCTGTCGAATTCCGATCATTGCCAGTCGTATTGAAGGGAACACGGCCGTGCTCGGCGAGAAACATCCGGGTTTATTTATCCCGGAGGTGAGCGAAGAATACCGCTCTCTCGTCCGCCGCACCATCCGTGAA
>DATLIT010000498.1:0-5212 GCA_035539295.1 Terrimicrobiaceae bacterium
TTCGCCCAGCGATTTCGAGATTGATATCGTTGAGTGCAGGCGGCCCGTCACCAAAGCGTTTTGTGACCGCGCGAAACCTGATCACACCGTGACGAGGATCTCGAGAAAGCCATGCTCTTCATTAAGCCACGCGTGAGGGCAGCGAAAACCACCCTTCTCAACTAGCTTTTGAAAAGCGGTCACAGTGTACTTATGCGAGCTCTCGGTCCAAATTGTTTCGCCGGCAAAGAATGACACGTCCAGCTTCAGAGCAGAAATGTGCACGGTCTGATCCACCAGGCTCAGCAAATGCATCTCGATCCGGCTCGCATCGGCATTCCAGAGAGCGCGATGATCAAATGCGAGGATATCGAAGTTCGCGCCGAGCTCGCGATTTATCCGGAGGAGAATGTTTTGATTGAATGCAGCCGTCACCCCAAGCGCGTCATCGTAGGCCGCAACCAGTTCTTTCTCGGCTTTCACGAGATCGACGCCCAACAGGAGCATATCATCCGGCGCGAGCGAGTCATGCACACTGCGCAGGAAATTTGCTGCGTCCTCTGGCGTGAAGTTTCCAATGTTTGAACCAAGAAAGAGCACTAGACGCCTGCCTATCGATTCCGGGAGAGCTGCCAAACCTTCGCCAAAACTTGCCTGACAGCTCGAAACCTCGACGCTGAAGGATTGATGCACGCGGGTGCTCGCGTTTTCGAGGGCGGATGCGGAGACATCAATCAGGTGGACGCGCGCTTTGGCGCAATGTTGCAAAATCAGCCCCAGCTTTTCGCCGTTGCCAGGACCAAGCTCGATGATATCGAGACTCGTCCCGGCGGCACGGATGATCTCGTGGCCATGTGCTTGCAACAATTTCGTTTCCGCACGCGTGATCGTGTACTCCGGCAACCGCACGATCGCATCGAACAATGCCGACCCGAGCTCGTCGTAAAAATAAGCGGGCTGAAGGCTCTTCGGGCGGGCGCACAAGCCAGCTCGCACCATCTCCGCAAACGCGTCGTCAAAGATCACGCGCGCAGCGGAAGGCGGTGTAGGCATAGCGGTACTGACCTTGAAACCAGTTGCGAAAACTCCTGCGTACCAGGGCCGCGGGCGTGACCGGTGAAGCGCCCTTCAGAACGAAATGAACTCCGTCAAAAAAATCCGCGGAGTAGCCAGGGTAGTGCAGGAACGGCTTGAAACCTGGAAAGCCGCCGAACGGCGAGCTGGTCCATTCCCACCCATTGCCGACGAGCTGCCCAAGATCGCCATTTTGCCCTGACACCGGCGTCGGATTCCACGCAAAAAAGTCGAAGTTGTCGTGCTCGGCTTGCGGGGCTGCGGCGTGCTCGAAGGCGCGATGCCACTCCGCTTCGCTTGGCAACCGGCAGCCGGACCAGCGCGCAAAAGCGAGCGCTTCGAAGTGGCTGAGGTAAACTGGCCATTCCAAGGGAAGGGGCATCGATTTGAACAAGCCGTCGTACAGCCATTCGCCATCCTGGCGACTCCAAAATGGCGGCGCAGTGATCTGCGCCTCTCGAATTGATTGCCAGCCAGCCTCACTCCAAAGCTTTTCGTTTTCGTAACCGCCGGATTCAAGGAATTCGAGGAAGTCGCCGTTGCTCACCTTACGGGACGAAATTTCAAAAGCGTCGACGTCAGCTTGCATCTGCGGGAATTCATTGTCCCAGCCGAAAGGAATTGATGCTGGATCAGCGCCCAGCCGTGTGCTGCCGGCTTCGATTCGGATCCACGACGCCGGCAACGAGGCCGACCCGGAATCACTCTGAATGTTGCGAGGTGTTCGTTTGAACTCATACGGCACTTGATGAATCAAATACATCAACGTTTCCTGGTGCATCTCCTCGTGTTCGACAGCAGTGTGGAGATAGATCGGATCGATCTCCGACTTGAATGCCCGCTCCATTTCCCGGTCCACCCGTTCGATATAGTCCGCCACCAGTGGACGCTCAGGCCAGCGCTGAATGGTGAGCTTGTCGGCCGCTGATGTATCGAGCGGGTCAATTCCGCGCGCAAAGAGTCTCGTCAATTCGGGTTCGGAATCGTTTTTCACGAACCCGCCCTGAAGCAGCATGCCGAGATTGAACGAGCTGAGATGCCCTTCATAAAAACGGAGCGGATGCCGCAACGGAATTGGGCGCAGGTCGAACGCTTCCGGTGCAACCAGGTCGAAAATCTGCTGCGTGCGTCTGCGGACGTCACGATATCGCTCGTGCAACGCTTGCATGTTTCTCCTTAGCACTTAACTGCAAGTCTGTCAGGCCGTTTTCACCGCTTGTCGTCGGTGTGTATCACGGAAGGTCGCTGAGCTGAAGGTCTTCCGCAGGGACCTCGGGCTTCACGCTAGTGCCGTCCTGAATATAAGCCTCGAATGCTTGTGAATGGCGGCCTGAGCGCCTCTCCACGGCCGCACGTCGCAGATGTCGTTAAGGCTCCGCATGGCGAAATCCAGAGCCCTTGGCAAAAGCGCTCCAAGAATTTTTTGAATTGAGTAGCCTGCCTGCGAAGCCGTGTCCTCACGTTTCAGGCTTGTGAAACGGAGATGAGGCATCGAGCGACCGCCATCTGTATATATAGATACGGTAAAAATCGACGATACCCTCTTCCTCCCAAAGACTTACTTCTTATCAAGACTTCCCGCCACCTCCTTTGCAAAGTAAGTGAAGATGATATCAGCCCCTGCGCGCTTGATGGAGAGGAGGGACTCGTCGCGCGTGCGTTCGTAGTCGAGCCAACCCAACTGAGCCGCGGCGTGGATCTGCGCGTATTCACCACTTACCTGATAGGCGGCAACCGGCAAGTGCGTGAACTCCTTTACCGCCCTGATGACGTCCAGATACGGGCCGGCAGGTTTTACCATGACAATGTCGGCGCCTTCCTCCGCATCCAAAGCGACCTCGCGTAGCGCCTCCCGCACGTTTGACGGGTCCATTTGGTAGCTAGCCTTGCTGATCGCGTCCTTACCGATCTTGCTGCCAACCGCGTCGCGAAAGGGCCCGTAGTAGGCCGACGCGTATTTCGCCGCGTAAGACAGGATGACCGTATCCTCAAATCCCTCTTCGTCGAGGGCTTCTCGAATTGCCGCCACCCGTCCGTCCATCATGTCCGAGGGAGCGACGATATCAGCACCGGCTTGAGCCTCCTTGACGGCAAGACGGCGCAGGATGCCAACCGTCTCATCGTTGTTCACGGTGTTTCCGTCGGCGGTGAGAACCCCGTCATGTCCGTGAGACGTGTACGGGTCGAGAGCCACATCGGTGATGACGACCAGTTCAGGTAGCGTCTGTTTGACGCGACGGACGCTACGGTAGAGCAGGTTGTCGTCCTTGAGCCCGTGCGTGCCGCGCGCGTTTTTCAGGCTCTGCTTAATCGACGGGAAAATGGCTACCGCGAGAATGCCTGCAGCGAGCGCCTGTTCGCATTCCTGGAGGAGCGAATCCATCGAGTGCCGGCGAACTCCTGGCATCGAAGCCACCTCCGCGCTCTCTTTTTCGTCCTGAACGAACAGCGGGTAAACCAAGTCGCCAGCCAACCAATGCGTCTCGGCGACAAGTCGTCGAATGGCGCTTGACTGTCGGAGGCGGCGCGGTCTGACGGGTAGATAAAGGCTCATACAAACTGCAAGCTGGCCAGAATAATAGACGCTGATCGCGCCAATACAAACCGGCAGCGATGGACTTTGTCACACTGGCTCGAGTCGGCTCAGCTTGGCGCCGAGCGGATTTCAGGTCACCTTCTGACCACAAACGTATTGAACGAATCGGCTGGCAAGGTCGCAGCAGTCACCTTTTCACCAATCTTGAAGCGAAGCGGAAGTTCCTCAGAGAGGTCGTTCTGCACCACGACGACAACACTGTTGTCAGAATTTGAGAATGCCAGCAGGTTTTCGTATCCCGTCCAACTCGTTGTCGCCAGACGCCGCGCACCAGGGCGAACAAAGCCGCTCAGGTGCTTTAGCAAATAGAAGTCGTAGTTGTAGGTGAACGTTTGGGATTGGGCATCTACCGTCACGAGAGAATTCTGCGCCCACCCCCATCGGCTGATTCCGCCCTTTAAGAGTGAGATATTCCAATAGCAATAGGCGGTGACACCGTTTTCGAAGAAGTGCCTAAGGAGCGTCCAGGCGTAGCGACAGAATCGCCAGTCATTTTTGCTGTCCCCACACTCCTGTTCTGTCTGGTAGAGCTGCAGATCGGGATAACGCCGGTGTATGCCGGGAATGGCTCGCTTTCCGGCCCACTGAAATCCCGCGCCCTTGATGTATCGGCTAGCGCGCGGCTCTTGGAGGAGAATATCAACCAGTTTTTCGTTTGGACGCTCCATCGTCCCAAAGAACACATCCACGTTGAGCTTTTGCATTTCGGGTCCGAGAAATGAGATGAAGCGCGCCAACCCCTCCGAAGTCCAGCAACAGCTCGGAAAGACCTGGGCGGAATTGAACTCATTTTGCGGCATCACCATTTCGATGTTGATGCTCTGGCTGCGATAAGCCTCGATAAACCGTGCGATATAGGCAGAGTACGCGCTGAAGTAGCGATCTTCTTGAATGAACATGTCAGTGCCCTCCTTGCCAACCTGATCCGGTCTTAGCCCATTCGGCGGCTTATCCGGTCCAGCCATCGCCGCCGCGTAGTGCTTGTTGTATTTCATCCAAGTCGGCGGGCTCCACGGCGACGCCCACAACTTTAGCTTCGGCTGATACCGCAGCGCGCTCTTGATGAAGGGAACTAGTGTGTCGAAGTCCTTCGCAATGCTGAAATGCTCCAAAGCAAAGTCGTCCGGCACTTCGTCGTAGGAATACCAGTCGCGGGAAAAATCATTCGCGCCGACCGGCGTGCGGCAAACGCTGAAGTTCGCGCCGACGCCCGGAGCGAAGAGTTCCCTCAAGATATCTTGCTTGTCTTGCTCCCGGAGCGCGCGCAACGACGTCCAGCCGAGCTCGTTAAAGCACGCGCCAAATCCCTCGATCGTCTGGAGCGACGTGTCGAGCTGGATTTCGACGTCCCACTTGGTGTCTGCAGCGGAAGACTCGGTGTCTGGAGCAGACGACACCGTGAGCCCATTCATCTTCTTCCATTGAGTCCTCTGAGTTGTCGCAATCCACTCGGCCTTTTCCGAGTGGAGCTCCGTCGTTGAGGACGTGGAAGGGTCGGCGGCGGTTTCTGATTTCATTGATCAACAATTCTGACTGCTGCTTGCGTAAGGCGGTCTTTACATG
>DATLIT010000499.1:0-4219 GCA_035539295.1 Terrimicrobiaceae bacterium
TTCTTGATCCGATCAACAACAAGGTCTCGCTCTCGTATGAGCAAGTGGCCAATGACCTGCAAGTAAGCGTGGGGGCGGTGAAGACGCTTATTCATCGTCTCCGCAAGCGGTACTCAGCACTATTGCGCGAAGAAGTCGGCCGCACGGTCAGCGATCCAAGTGAAATCGACGGGGAAATCCATGCTCTCTGTGAAGCGTTGGTCGCAACAGAGGGCCGGTTAGACCAATGAATCTGGACGAGGAATGCCGTTGCCCGGTTTGCGGGACCCCATTGCCCGAGACCCGAGAATTTTGTCCCGTCTGCATTCTGCGTGCCGCTCTGACAGAGGAGAACAAGGGCGAGTCGCCCGGCGAGAAAGTTGCGACAAATCCGCCGGGAACAGAACACCGGTTCCAACATTATGAGCTGGCCAAGGGCGAAGATGGCCTGCCGATCGAATTGGGCCGAGGTGCCATGGGCGTTACCTACAAGGGTTTTGATGTCGATCTGCATCGCCCGGTAACACTCAAGGTCATCAACGAAAAGTACATCGGTGATGAATCAGCCCGATCTCGGTTCATGCGAGAAGCGCGTATGGCCGCCAGTCTGCGCCATCCTCACGTCGCTTCAGTCTTCCACTTGGGCAAAACGGGTAACAGCTTCTTCTACGCGATGGAGTTTGTCGAAGGGCAAACGCTCGAAAGCCTGATCAAGCACTCGGGTCCTCTGGAACCGAGGCGCGCGCTGGAGATTACCTACCAGGTGGCAGCTGGTTTATCGGCCATTCACAAGCAAAAGCTTGTTCACCGCGACATTAAGCCGAGCAACATTATGGTGAGCTTTGGCGAGGGAGACTCTGTGGCCGTGAAAATTATCGATCTCGGCTTGGCCAAAGCGATTCAGGAGGAGGCCTCAGAGCCTTCGATCTCGGTGGCGGGAGCCTTTGTCGGAACTCCGGAATTCGCGAGCCCTGAACAAGCTGCAGGTGTTGACGTCGACATCCGCTCAGATCTCTATTCACTGGGTGTGACGCTATGGGAAATGTTAACCGGGCAAGGTCTTTTCAGGGGTCCGCCCGCCAATGTCATCCATCAGCATCAGCACGCGCCCTTACCGCGCGAACGGCTTGAAGGCATTCCCCAACCAATTGTCCTTCTCTTGGAAATGCTCCTGGAGAAAGATCCGGCGCGCCGGTTCCAGACCCCAGCCGAGCTCTTGGATGTGATTCCCTCGATAATCGATTCGATGGAGGCAGGACGAACGATGACTCATCATAGCTTGGGGAAAGCTTCGGGCCCGAACGCCGATCTCTTCATGCGCAGGCGCCACGGAAGGCACGCTCCTGAAAAGGTGTCAATCGCCAGGTTACCGGTCACAGGCAGCGACATGTTCGGCCGCGATGAAGATCTCGATTTTCTCGACAAAGCGTGGGTAGATCGCGATGTCAACGTGGCATCGATTGTCGCCTGGGCGGGTGTAGGGAAGTCAACGCTGATCAATCATTGGCTTCGGCGCATGGCTGCCGAGCATTACCGGTCTGCCGAACTGGTCTTCGGGTGGTCATTTTACCGCCAGGGCAGCGGCGGCGAAATTTCATCAGGCGACGAGTTTATCAATACCGCTTTGGACTGGTTTGGGGATCCGGATCCGCGAATTGGAACTGCCTGGCAGAAAGGAGAACGATTGGCGGACCTGATCGCGCATCGGCGAACCTTGCTGATATTGGATGGCCTCGAACCGCTGCAATTTCCCCCCGGTTCGCAAGAGGGGCGCATTCGCGACCCTTCTCTCCAGTCGCTCCTGCGTGAACTCGCTGCCTTGAATAGTGGTCTCTGTATGATCACTACCCGACTGCCGATTGCCGATATTGCGGATCACGAACGCACTTCGGCACCTCGTCGCGATTTAGAGCATTTGTCGAGCGATGCGGGCGCTAAATTGCTCCAGACGTTGGGTGTGAGAGGCGATGACGATGAGTTGCGCAATGCCAGCAAGGAGTTTGATGGTCATTGCCTCGCTTTGACGCTCTTGGGTAGTTACCTTACCGACGCTTATAGGGGAGACGTGCGGCGTCGGACCGAATTGTCCGAGCACCTCACGCATGACGTCCGTCAGGGAGCTCATGCGCGCAAGGTGATGGAAAGTTACCAGATATGGTTTGATGAAGGCCCGGAGCTCTCCGTTTTGCGGATGTTAGGGCTATTTGACCGGCCTGCCGATGCCAAAGTCATTGATGTCCTCCTAGAGCCTCCTGCGATTGCCGGCCTGACTGAATCTCTGCTTGACGTGAGCCAGACAGAGTGGCGGGCGATTCTTGCCCGGTTGAGACGGGCTCGCCTCCTCGCGGGCGAAGATCCTGACAATCCAGGGCAGATCGATGCGCATCCTCTCATTCGTGAACATTTTGGCGAGCAGCTCCTGACCCAGCGACTCGAAGCTTGGAAGGAAGGAAACCGGCGTTTGCATTACTATTACCGGACACACGCCCCCCAATTACCGGAAAGCTTTCGAGCCATGGAGCCATTGTTTCAGGCTGTGGTCCGTGGCTGCAACGCAGGTTTATTTCGCGAAGCGCTTCATGAAATCTACATTCCACGCATCCAGCGAGGGAGTGCTTGTTATGCGGCTCACGTATTAGGGGCCAGAGGCGCTTTGCTCGCGACCCTGGCTCGTTTCTTTGACCGTGGGCGATGGGGTGCCTTTGCGACGACCAACGTCGAGGGCCAAGGGCTCACCGCCGAAGATCAGCTTTTCGTTCTCCTGGAGTCCGCGTTGAATCTGTCGGTGACTCGCGGCACGCAGGCTTCGGAGGTGCGAGCCTGCTATGATCGCGCGGAACGCTTATCTCGCTCTCTAAATCGACCTCTGCTGCGCGGTCTCGCGCTGATTGGCAAATGGCGCTACTCGCTGGTCACCGACGAGCTAAGCGCAACGTTGGGAATTGCGAAACAACTCCAGGCGGTTGCCCAGGAGCAGAACGACGCTTCGCTCTCGATGAAAGCTTGCATGGCGCTTGCGGCGACACTCTACTATCTGGGCAAATTCGAATCAGCGCACGATTACGCAGCCAAGGGCGTGGCCATTTGGCGATCGGGCGAGGGCAAGTCGCAGTTCGAGGAGATTGATGCGCCGGAAATTGCGATGCTCTGCCATAAGGCGCTTTGCGAATGGCATTTCGGGGAGACTATCGCGTCTCATGCGACCATCGCCGAAGCGATCTCCGTTGCCAAGGAATTCCAAGATCGCCACGGGTTGGCTGTGGCGCTCTTTCACGCCGCCGTGCTCGCCTATCGTGAGCACAATCTGAATGAGGTTGAGAGCCTTGCCTCGGAATTGGTCGAACTCTCGACCAGGCAGAATTTTGCTCATTTTGTGGCGGTCGGAACTGTCCTCTTGGGTTGGGCGCGCAGTGCCGGCGGTAACACCTCTCAAGGGATCTCATGGATTCAGGATGGAATGGAGCGTCTACGGACCAGTGGCTCGCTGCTCGGCATGCTCTCCATGTTCGCCCTCAAGGCGGAAGCTTTACACCTCGGTGGCCGCACCTCGGAAGCTCTCCAGACGCTTGATGAGGCCGATGCGCTCGTCGAAGCAGCTGGGGGATCGTGGTGGTGTGCTGAGTTGTCTCGCCTTCGAGCTATTTTCCTGATCGAGCTGGGGGCAGAGGAGGCCAGGATCGAGGAAGGCTTCGCCAAAGCTCTCAAGATAGCCAGTCAACAGAAGTCGGTTGCGCTTGCCGCGCGTGCCGAGACAAGCTACGCGAAATACCAACAGGAAAAGATTCTCGTCGGAGGGCCTGCCAAAAACCGACACACTTAGCGGTCTGTCTCGTACGGATTACGGCGACAAACGCAGCCAGCGCGCTTTGACAAACGCTGGCCGGCGCTGCAATCTCGAGAGACAAACCCGTTGGACTCGCTAGTCATGTCAGCGCTCCGCCGCACGAAGACCCAGCACCCGCGGTGCAGCCGAAGCAATGGCTAGCCACGGCGATGGGCATATTGTCCAGTTCTGCAAGATCGACCTCCCACAAGAAGCGCGGCTTTTGCTGTCCCGCGTTGATCCCGAGTTGCTGATTGAAATCACAATCATAGACCTCGCCGCGCCAGCCAATACTGAGTGTATTGCGGCACATGAGGCCGGCGACCGAAGCCGGATTGAATGCGTCGATCAATAGCTGCATGTAGGCTTCGAGTTTGTTGTTATGCCGCAGCCAGGAGGCGAAGCGCGCAATCGGCA
>DATLIT010000500.1:0-4075 GCA_035539295.1 Terrimicrobiaceae bacterium
CAATAGCTGGCGATAGAAAAGAGCTGGAGAAACGCAGTGAAAGCCATGATTCCTTCGGGCCGAATCGAGAGCTCGAGCGCGAGCGCGATAGGACTGAAAAGATAAAGGCCGACGGTGAGCAGACCTATGATGAGGCCAACGATCTCGAGAATAAACGGTTTCGGCAAGAGGGCCGTCCACGTTCTCCAGGTCAGCCACATGCAGATTGCGGCAATCACTCCCAAGCTCTGTTGAATAATGATGTAGCCGGAAAAAGATCCGGTGAGGCGAAGGCATGCGGCGATGAATGCTCCGTAGAGCCATTCGCGTTCGAAGCGCTCGCGAAAGCCTGTCCCGCCGAGCCAGCCCAACGCGGGGTCAAGCCATCCCCAGCTGTCCCATTCGGAGATGGCGACCGGACTCACGCGCATTCGCAGGGCAGTTCCGGCTGCGAGCAGGAGGAGAAGAAACAACCAGCCGAGAAGTCCAGGCAGTCTGGCTACCCATCCCTCCGAGGAGCGAAGGTTGACGGATCGGTCGACGCTCAACGGCGATGCCTAATACTCTGGCATCAAGGCGAGCCCCTTGAGCGTGTTTTCATCGAACCGTCCGGTTTGACGGAACCCGGCGCTGCGTTGCCACGCCTTCAGCGACGCCATCAGTGTGCGGCTTGGCATGCCATCGATCGGTCCCCGGTAGTAGCCGAGTAATTGCAGATTCTTTTGCGCTTGTCGAATCACGGTGATCTGCGTCTCCGGCCCAACGGAAATGAACGGACCACCTTTGAAAATCGTTGCAAGATCAACGTAGGCTGGCGGGGCAGGGCTTGGTCTTCTCAGCGAGCGCGACCCGGGCGCCGCGACTCCCAATCGGCGAAGCGTTTGCGAATTCAGTTCGCCGGTTACTTTCAACCGTTGCGCGATTTGAAAGCGGCGGATGGCTGCTGCGGTTTGGCTGCCCATTTGACCGTCGAGGGCGCCGTTATAGTAATCGAGTCGCTTGAGTTTGCTTTGGACACTAAAGACAACGTCATCCGCAACCGCGTTGGAGACGAAAAGAGCGGCCGCGCAGACGAAAAGCCACACCAGCATCTTCATAGTCGCGTTTCTATCTGTAGCTGCTGGAGGGTGCAAGTCGCGGCGAGGCAGTTCGCGATCGGCAGAGAAGCAAGGTTCCGGGTGTGATGACAATCACCGACGCCAGCAGGCACCAGGCAACGCCAATTGCGCAAATGGTGCCCAGCCCAGAAAGGGCGACGTTCTGCGCGAGCAGGAGAGAACCAAAGCCGGTCGCCGTGGTCAGACCGCTCAGCACAATGGGCTTCAGCACGTCAGAAAGATTTGAAACGATGTCGTCGCCCTCCTGCGCAGCCAAAATCAGATGGGTTCCGTAGTCGACGCCGACACCAAGCACTAAGGGAAATGCCAGCACGTTCAGCAAGTTGATGGGGACATCGAGAAGCTTTAGAGAGGCGACGGTTCCGGCGCCGGCTGCGAGCAGCGAAACTGCATGCAACGCCCAGAATCGAACGTTGCGGTAAACAAGCCCCAAAATGACAAGGATGATCAAAGAGACCGCCCCACCGAATATGATCAGTTCCTTGCGCGCCCAGGCAGTTAGACTGGTGAGTGCCTGACTCCAACCAGTGACCAGAGCGGAGGGTAGAGCAGCCTCGACCACTTCGGCGATCCGTTCGCGTTGTGATCCGGTGATCTGCGACTGAGTGCGGGCATAAGCGATCGCTGCACCGGAGTCCGGCGAAATCATCCTGTCGAAAAGAAACCACCACGGAGAGGCGGATGACAGGAACTGCGACCAGGAGACTCTCGCAGTATCGATTTCTTCAAGACCTTTGAGCACCTTGAACGTTTCTGCAAAAGCCGACGAGATTAACCCGGAGTTGGCGATCGCCCGCTCAAAAGCAGTGCGGGAGCCGGCCAAATTGCGAGAGCGCGCATATTCCGCGTTTTTCCGGACGCGCTCGGGGTCGAGGACAAGAGCGGACGGCGAAGAACTCGTCTCGATGAGACCCTCCTTCTTGAGTTGATTGAGAACGCTGTCCAGAGCTATCAACTCGCGAGACTCCGGTTGTGGCAAGACAACCATTACTGGCTCGAAAGCCGCCGGGAACTTTTCCATCATCAGCGCGAGCGCGTTTGCTGCGGGAATGTTGCGCGGTTCCAACGACGCTGGGGAAATATCGAAGCGAAGAGTCCGCCAAGGTGATAGGCTAAGGATTCCCGCCCCGACGAAAAGCACGAGGGCGAATATGAGGATGCGACCTGGCGCTTGCAGGCATTGGCGTAGAAATGCCTGTGCCGGTCCCACCGAAGGTGAAGTCGGCCCTGCTCTGTTTCCGAGAAAGAGAAAGAGAAACAACGGCATGAGCACGGCGCAGAGGAACACGCCCAGCGCCACCAGAACTCCCAATTGGGCAAAGCCAGTGGAACCGCTAAAACAGAGCGCTAGAAAACCAATTCCGGTCGTGATCGCCACCCAGAGAATCCCCGGCGTGCAATGCTTGATGGATTCCACAATCGCGCTTTCGCGGCTCAAGCCGATGCTTCGCGACTGGTAAAAACGCTGACAAAGCAGCAGGCTGAAATCATCGCCAAG
This sequence comes from Terrimicrobiaceae bacterium, assembly GCA_035539295.1. Lineage (GTDB taxonomy): Bacteria > Verrucomicrobiota > Verrucomicrobiia > Chthoniobacterales > Terrimicrobiaceae > DASTFP01. The sequence continues at coordinate 2,596 of DATLIT010000500.1, forward strand.
CCCAAACAGGATCGAGCAGAAGCTAAGTGCGATGATGTTGAGTCTGTCGAAATAGAGGGTGCCGCAGGCCATCGTGGTGATGGCAGTAAGCGCCAGGAGCAGCGCTATGCCGATCAACGGAAGGAGCCGACGAAAGCCGATCCAAAACAGCCCGATGACGCAAAGAAGCGAAACCACGGAAGTCGTCGTTATGTCGCGCTGCATGCTCGCTTCAATCTCGTCGACATAAGCAGAGCGGCCTGTAACCGTGATCTCCGGTCCGTTGGGCCCGAGCTCTCGCTTGATTTCAGCTATGAATTGACGGACCTGCCGCATCGTTGCTCGGCACGCTTCGGCTGATAGATCGATCTGATTCGTAATCACGGGAATGATCATCGTAGTGCCGTCGGCAGAGGTAAGATTGAAGGTCTCGGAGATCGCCACGGTGTCCCACACCGGCTTGGCAGCACGCGCCGCCAAGCCAAGCGGATCGTTCTCGAGCTCGAACCGGGCGCGCGGCGAGCCCGCCGCCATTTGCTCCGCGAGCCGGCTGATCCGACCTTGAATCGCCTCCGGCGAAAGGTCGTTTATCGCATCAGCAAACTGCTCGGCGGGGAGATTAAGCAAGAGCGGAACAAGAATCTCATGAATACTCTTACGCCCGCCAGATGCTTCCAGCGGTGGAGCATCGAGCACGCGATGCACCCATGGCTGATTTCGAAGGCGCTCAACGAAGGTTTCACGGAATGCGTCGCCATCCGCAGGAGCTTTTTCCCAGGCGAGGAGAAAGGCGAGCTCGCGTGCTTGGGTGAACTCGCTATTGTAAATCTTAAGCCCTTGCACGGCTGGATTGTTGGCCGGCAGGAGATTCAAAATGTCTGAGTCGAAGGCCCGCTGCGCCGAGATGAGTGCCAGGGAGCCTGCGGCGAGCAGCAATCCAGCAACCGCCATCACTACCGGTCGGCGGACGACCAGGTGAGCGATGACAGCAGGAATGCGATGCATGATGGCGGTCAATCGGCTCGGAAGGTTAGTTGTCGCTCTGAGGTCTTATACGTTGAAGCGAAACTCCATGACGTCTCCGTCCTGGACGATGTAGTCCTTGCCTTCGATGCGAAGCTTGCCGGCCTCGCGCGCTTTGGTTTCGGAGCCGAAACCGATGAGTTCGTCGAAAGCGATGGTTTGAGCCGCGATGAAACCGCGTTCGAAATCGCTGTGAATTACTCCCGCAGCAGTTGGTGCCTTGTTGCCCGCGTGAATCGTCCAGGCCCGTGTTTCTTTCGGACCGGTCGTGAAATATGTGCGCAGCCCGAGGAGGTGATACACCGCGCGGATTAACTGGCTGACCCCGCTGTCGGCGACACCAAGGTCAGCGAGAAACTCGCGGGCCTCGTCGTCCGGGAGTTCGGCCAACTCGCTCTCAATCTGTGCGCTGATCACAATCGCCTCGACTTGAGGCATGTCCTCTGCCGCGCCGCCCTCATTCTGCGCGGCAGAGGAC
>DATLIT010000501.1:0-2967 GCA_035539295.1 Terrimicrobiaceae bacterium
CAAGATCGTCGTCGACAATACCTCGCACCCGAGTTTCACCATCGTGGACGTTCAGACCCCTGACCGGCTCGGGCTTCTCTACGATTTGTTACGGGCTCTCGGCGAGACGGAAGTAAACATTGAGCTGTCGCGTATCACCACGGAGATGGACGTTGCCATGGACACTTTTTACATCACCGACGGCAACGGCAAAATCACGGACGAATCCGCCATTAAGCGCATCCAGCGCCTTCTGCAGCGCGCATCGGTGCGCTCGTTAGGCTAGCGGGTATGCCCTTTCGCTTCGCACGCCTGTTTTGGCGGCAGGTCGTGCGACAGGCCTGGCGGCATCCGTTCCTCACCGGACTCAACGTTTTCGGCATCGCTCTGGGTATTACCGTCTTTCTGGCTGTTCAAATTGCGAATCGAGGAGCAATCACCAGCTTTGAGGCCGCCGCCGAGTCCACCACCGGCCGCGCAAATCTTGAGGTTCGCGGCGACCTCGATGATGGTTTGGTCCCCGCGGTGGCGGCGTTACCAGGGGTCCAATCCGCTACGCCGATTTTTGAGGGGATTGTCACCTTCCCAGACGCTCCGGGCGATTATCTACGCATCCTGGGTGTCGACCCGTTCACAGGACGTGAGATCTTCCCCTTTCAGTTGGACACGGCTGGCAGTCCGACGCTCGACTTCGAAAAGTGGCTGAGCGATCCAGAGGCAATCGCGGTCCAAGCTGGTTTTGCCAAAACCGGCAGCTTTGAGGTGCTCGCGGGAACCGCCCTGCGAACGCTCCATCCGGCCTTCGTGATCAAGCCCAACGCTTTCGCCCTGACGGATCCACGTCTTGCAGCCATGGACATCGGCTGGGCACAGGAACTTTTCGGATCAGCCGGGCGAATTTCTTCGATCCTCATTCTCCTTAACGATCCCACTCAAGTAGAACTTGTCGCGGACGCACTGCGCAAAATTGTGCCTGTCGATAGCCGGGTAACCGTTCCGGCAACGCGCAGTCAGGAGATGAAGTCGATGCTCGGGGCCTTTCAACTCAATATCACCGCCATGAGCCTAGTTTCTTTGGTCGTCGGCATGTTTCTCATCTGCAACAGCGTTGGAGTGTCAGTCATACGGCGGCGGGTGGAAATCGCCATCTTGCGAGCAAACGGCGCCACGCGTGGAGAGGTGCGCCGGTTGTTCCTTTGTGAAGCAGCATTGGAGGCGGCCTTTGGGGTTGCCTTAGGCATATGGCTAGCCCCGCTGCTGGCCGGCTGGATCGCCCAGCCGGTGTCGCACAGCATCTCGGCGCTTTATGAACTGGTACGCGTCGAAAATCCTGCGCTTACGCAGCGGCAAATCCTCGAAGCGATTGCCATCGCCATGTCAGCGGCAATCATCGCCGCTTGGCTTCCCGCTTCGGAAGCGGCAAATTGCGACCCGGCACGCATCCTTCATCCTGGCGCCGGCATGGAGGTCTTTTCGCCCTTGCGTAAGCGAGGTCTGGTTGCCGCGATTCTCTTGGTCGGAACCGCGTTCGGGCTCTGTGTCTATTCGCTAAAGGGTGGCTCGAAGTACCTGGGGTTTGCCGCCGCCGGAGCGATCATCGCCGGCTTTTCCCTCCTAGTGCCATGGCTTGCTCTGGCGGTGACGCTCTGTTTCCGGAGTTTTGGCACAATTTTTCGGCTGGCCACCGATCATTTCGCGCGTTCGCTCCACCGGAATACCCTGACCATTGCTGCGCTCGCCGCCGCCATTGCCCTGACCATCAGTGTGACGGTGATGATCGATTCCTTTCGTGGCAGCGTGCAACGATGGATCGATCAAACCTTGAATGCGGACCTCTATATTGCACCTGCGGTCAACGAAACTGCCGGCGCACAGGCTCTCATGACTCCGGAGACTGAAGCATGGGCCAACGATCAGGCCGATGTCCGCGAAGTTGGCACCTTTCGCGAACTTCCCATTCGCTTTCGTGACGAAATCACCTCTCTGGCCGTCATCAACGGGAAGGCGCGCGGAAAGGTGGAATTCCTCGCCGGGCAGGGGGCCGACGCGGGCTTTCGATCCGGCGAATGCGTGGCCGTATCGGAAAGTTTTTCAAACAGATTTGGGGTTCAGCCGACCGAGAAGCTCTCACTGCCAACGCCAGCAGGCATCCAAGAGTTTTCGGTCTGCGGTATCTATAGAGATTTCGCACGCGATCGAGGGACAATCCTGATGCCCAGAGCTCTGTTTGAACGCTATTGGCAGGAAAAGCAGGTGCATTCCCTCGCGCTGAAGCTGCGGGACCCTCAACACGCAAACGTCATTGTCGAGGCATTTCGCGATCGATTTGGCCGGCAGGGCCAATTTGCCGTTTACGACAATGCTGCGCTCCGTCAGCGTGTATTCGACATCTTCGACGAGACCTTTGCCGTCACTTCCGTACTCCGTGCAATCGCTATCATCGTGGCTGTCGCCGGGGTGCTGTTTTCGCTCAGCGCGCTGGTAATCGAACGCGAACGCGAAATCGGCGTCTTGCGCGCCGTCGGAGCGTCTCGGCCGCAAGTGCTGGGAATATTCCTCACGGAGGCCGCCCTTATCGGCTTCACCTCGGCACTGAGCGGGTTGGCCTCGGGCGGGGCATTGGCGATGGTTCTTACGTGGATCATAAATAAGGCCTTCTTCGGCTGGACCATCGAGCTGCACTATCCGGCGAGACAACTCCTTACCACGCCGCTCTGGATCGTCGCGGTGGCGTTTCTTGCCGCCCTTTTCCCTGCCTGGCGCGCGGCACGAGTGGCCCCCGCCGCGGCCGTGAGGTTCGAGTAGCAGGAACCATCCGCTTAGGCGGAAGCCTTGCATAACGCCACCCAAAGCGTCTCTCCAAACATCGCCTTGACGCGCCGCTCGAGAAGGCTCCCCGAGGCGTGATCGCGTAGCACCGCAAAAAAGGTCGAGCCCGAACCGGACATTCCCGCCGCCCGAACTTCCGGCTGCTTCAACAACCAATCC
>DATLIT010000502.1:0-5280 GCA_035539295.1 Terrimicrobiaceae bacterium
GACACGAACCAAACCTGTAGCTGACTTCAACGTCTGCGTCGCAGCAGCATGAGAATCGCCCCCGAAAATCGACGAGCACCGCTAGCGCCTGCCCGCCGCGGCTCATGCTCGCTTCATGAGACCGCGGCCTGAAAGCGACTCCCTTGTCATCATCGTGGATGACGATGATGCGATGCGGGAATCGCTAGTGGGGCTCGTCCGCTCCGCGGGATGGCGGGCGACTGCCTTTAGCTCGGCCAGGGAGTTTCTCGAGCATAACGTGCCACCAGTTCCCGCGTGTCTTATCCTGGACGTTCGAATGCCCGGACTGAGTGGGCTCGAGCTGCAACAGGAGCTGGCGACGACAAGCCGCCAGATCCCAATCATCTTTCTAACCGGCCACGGGGATATTCCAATGACCGTTCGCGCCATGAAGGCCGGAGCACTTGAATTCCTCACCAAACCTTTCAGCGACGAGAAACTGTTAGAAGCAATTCGTCAGGCGCTCGATCGCGACCGCGGAGCCTTGGTTGAGCAAAGCGAAAACGCGTCATTGCGCGAGCGCTTTCAGTCCCTCACCCCGCGTGAACGCGACGTCATGCGTCTCGTGGTCACGGGCTTGCTCAACAAACAGGTCGCCGGAGAACTCGGAACGAGTGAGATTACCGTCAAGATCCAGCGCGGACAAGTCATGCGGAAGATGAAAGCCGAGTCGCTCGTAGAACTCGTGCACATGGCGGAGAGACTTAAGCTCAGTGATTGGTCTCCTCCTCAGGAGCCTTCGTAAGCCAGGCTCAACAGATTTTCGCCTTGGACCAGCAGACGCCGCGCTCGAATGATGATCCGCTTCTCCGGCTCGGGATCGTCTCCCGGCCGAACCCGCAGCCAGCAAGACACGACGCCTCGAACGTTCGAACTTTCGGTCTTCTGTCGCTGAGACCAACTTTAACACAAGAGCCCTATAATAAGCGACTTATAATAGATCAACCAACTTGGCGCGAGAATCTGATTCTCTCCTATCAGTGACAAGACTATGAAAACGACGGACGCCGATGAACAAGCCAACATCTCACAGATGCCGAAGCCTTTAAGATAGCCAATTTATGGGGAACACTCAGATGCAAACTAAGCGGCTAGGCAATTCGGATTTGGACATCACGCCGATTGGATTCGGCGCTTGGGCGATCGGAGGCTCTGGCTGGGAATTTGGCTGGGGGGACCAGGACGACAAAGCATCTGTCGCCGCGATCCACCGCGCGCTTGAGCTCGGTGTGAATTGGATCGACACGGCTGCTGTCTATGGCATGGGCCACTCCGAAGAAGTCGTCGCCGCCGCGCTCAGGACTTGGTCCGGACCTCGTCCGTACGTTTTCACGAAATGCGGCCGGCGCTGGGACGAACACGGGCGTGTTCATAGCAACTTGCAAGCAGATTCTCTTCGACGTGAATGCGAAGACAGTTTGCGGCGGCTGCAGGTGGACGTTATCGACCTCTACCAGATCCATCGCCCCACCGAAGACCTCGAAGAAGGCTGGAGTGCGTTGGCTCAGCTCCAGAAAGAAGGGAAGGTTCGCTGGATCGGCGTGTCGAACTTTGATGCAAGGCAACTGCAGCGGGCGGAGAAGATCGCTCCGGTGACTTCACTGCAGCCCCCGTACTCTTTGATCCACCGCGAAGTCGAGCGAGAAGTTCTGCCTTATTGCTCCTCCAAAGAAATTGGCGTCATCGTCTACTCGCCTATGGCATCAGGATTATTGACCGGTGCGATGACGCGGCAGCGCGCGACGACTCTTCCTGCAAGCGACTGGAGGAGTAGCAATGCCGAGTTTAAGGAGCCCAAACTCTCCAGGAATCTGGCGCTGGTTGAGCGCTTGCAAAAGATCGGTCGATTATATGATCGCCCACCGGGGCAAGTCGCCGTCGCCTGGGCTCTACGAAATCCGGCAGTGACCGCCGCTATCGTGGGCGCCCGAAGCGCCGAACAAGTCCAAGCAAATACCGGTGCGGCTGATCTTACTCTTACCGATCACGAGGTCGCAGAGATTGAAAGCGATGATAACGGGCAACCATAGTGGTCAGCGGCAGCGAAGCCACAAAATGAACGTTGGATTCATTGGCTTGGGCATTATGGGCAGCCGCATGGCGGACAACCTCCAGAAGCACCGCTACTGTGACAAGGAAGCGTGAAATGCATCGCGACTTGATAAACTGCTCAGCGCCTCTTTAAGCCTGAAGCTCGGAACCTGTTGGGACCGTAAACTGGAACGTGGCACCCGACCCGACATTCCGCGTGGCCCACAGACGACCTCCATGAGCCTCAATGATAGAACGGCTGATCGACAACCCCATTCCCATCCCCTCTGTCTTGGTGGTAAAGAACGCTTCAAAAAGGCGGTCGGCGAGGTTCGGATCCAGTCCGATGCCGGAATCGCGCACACTGACCAGGACTTGGTCAGAATCGTCTCTTTGCGTCTTGATCAGCAATTGTCGCGACTCATTGCTACCGGAACTCATGGCTTCAATGCCATTCATCACCAGGTTCAGAATCACCTGCTGCAACTGGACGCGATCGCCGAGAACTGCTGGCAGCTTGACCGCAAAGTCGGTCCGAAGCAAGACCCTGCGTCGCCGCGCTTCGTTCTGTGCGAGAGCCACCGTCTCCTCGATGACTTCGTTGATCTCCAAGGGAAGCCGATTCGTGGCCGTTCGCTTCAAGAGGGCTCGAATTCTCGCGATGACATCGCTCGCCCGCTTGCCATCGCGAATGATGCGATGCGCCGCCTGCCTTGCCTCTTCCAGGTCGGGCTGTGAGCGCGTGAGCCATCGCAAGCACGCATTGCCGTTAGTGACCACCGCAGCCAGTGGCTGATTGATCTCGTGTGCAATCGATGCAGCCAACTCCCCCATGGTCGTGACGCGGGTGATGTGAGCGAGTTCGCTCTGAGCTTTGCCGAGTGCATCTTCGACCCGCTTTCGTTCGGTGACGTCATTATTGGTCTCCAGGATTGCCACGGGTCGCTCTTGGCCATCCCGCTGCAACGCCCATCGGCTCGCAACCACAATTTGTGTTCCGTCGCGCTTCGTATGGGTGAGCTCGCCCTCCCAGCGGGCTGTTTGGGTTAGCTCCGCCATAATATCCGTTAAGGATGCGGGAAAGACCGTCCGCAGCAGCTCGTGAGACACTCGTCCGATTGCCTCCTCACTGGACCAGCCGTATTGCTCCTCCGCCCCACGGTTCCAGTAGGTAATCACGTCGCTCATGTCGCGCACGAAGACCGTGTCGTGGGTCAGGTCGACGAGGTTGGCCCTCTCCCTCAAAGCCTCTTCAATTCGCCTGCGTTCGGCGATTTCGGCCTGCAACCTTTTATTAATTTGCTCGAGGTCTGCGGTTCGATCGCGAACCTTCCCTTCCATCTCGGCATGGGCTTGCCTAAGCGATTTTTCGGCGTCGCGTCGGGAGGCGCTTAGAAAGGTGATGGTCAGGGCTAGAAGCACAAAAGTACCCAGGTAAGGTATGGCCGCGATATTGACGGCGAATGAGCGAGCGGGAGGCACAAGGTAGTAGTCCACCGCGACGGTCGCCAAGAAGACCGAAAGCAAGCCGGCCCATCGCCCGCCATACCATGAACTGACGATCACGGCAGCGTAAAACAGTGGGATTGTATCGACAAAACGTTCCAAAAGGATCGTGAGTAAGACCGCTATTGCGATAGATAGGACGACCAAGCCGCATTTGAAAACCGCGGAGTGCTTTCGCTGCAATGAAGGATAGGACCTCACCTTTCCTGAACGTACACTACCTTGCTCAGATGGACTTCGCCATTTGAGCGGCAAAAATCTTGGCCGAGCCTCCACACTAGACTCAATTCGGCAAGACACTGTGGATCACAAAGCAGCACTGCCTGATAGAAGAAAGAGTCTCATCGCGATCGAGTGACTGATCCGTCGAGCGGAGACTTGGTCGAGCAAGTCTGCAAACGCTACCAGCGGAAAGGGAGGCCAACGCCGTGCTCAATTGATTGGGGAGCAGTGCTCGAGCGTCCTTGCGCGCGTCGTATGCTGCTGGACTCCCTAAACGATCCTTTAGATGCAGAGACTCGTATCAGCCATTAGTGCAGCCACTTCGGAACTTCTGGGCTCAGGATCACCGGAGCCGCCCCTTTTGATCACGGAGATGCGAACTGCACTCTCGATCAAGGAACAGAACGATTGTTTGAACGTTCGATTTTTCGTCCACATCGCCGAGGACACACAATTCTCACAACATCCTTAAAACAAGCAACCTAGTCGTTGCTGGAACATTGGCACGGGAACTGAGAAGGAAATGCTCAAGACTCAATTCATCAAAATGACCAGGGATACGAAAATTGCGTTCATTACCGGGGGGAATCGTGGTCTCGGTCTGCAGACGGCACGCGAACTCGGCCACCTCGGCATCCTCGTCGTGATCGGTTCGCGCGACGGGGAAAGAGGCAAGGCGGCCGCGGCAACACTTCGCTCCGAAGGCGTCGCAGCAGAAAGCCTGCTTTGTGATGTGACGAAACCGAAAGACCACCGTGCAGTGCGTGATTACTTCGAGCACAGATACGGCAGGCTGGACATACTTATCAATAATGCGGGTGTCTCGATGGAGAGCGAAGAGCCTTCTTCCACTCCACCCGTAAATCGCACAAGCGCAATTTCACCCATGATCCTGCGCGAGACCTTCGAAACGAATTTCTTTGGTCCCGTAGCACTCACGCAGACGCTTTTGCCCCTGGTCCGCAAGTCCCCGGCCGGGCGAATCGTGAATCTCTCGAGCATTCTCGGGTCCCTCACCCTCCACTCGGATCCTCGCTCGCACATATATCTCTACAAAGTCTTTGCCTACGACGCATCGAAAACGGCGTTGAATGCTTTCACGGTCCATCTCGCCCACGAGCTGCGCGAGACCCCGATAAAGGTCAACTCCGCGCACCCGGGCTGGGTGAAGACGGATATGGGTGGGCCAGGCGCCGAACTCGAGGTTGCCGAGGGAGCCAAAACCAGCGCGCAACTCGCCACGCTTCCCGCCAACGGGCCGACCGGCGGCTATTTCTATTTGCGGGAACCACTTCCATGGTAACCGCACAACCACCAGGAGACACATCCGGCGCGCGAGAATTGACCAAAAATCCTCCCATACGCACCGTCATGGGTAGCTCGCCTACGCCGGTGGATTGGAAAGCACACCGCTCAGTTCCTACGCAGTCGTTGCCAGTAGCGGCGACCAGTCCAATTTTTACGTACGCTGAGCTTCAACAGCGAATTCATCATGACCTG
>DATLIT010000503.1:0-3188 GCA_035539295.1 Terrimicrobiaceae bacterium
GCTCATGAGTGCCCGCAAACAGGCGCCGCCTGCTGCCCCTGAGTCCCGTAGCGAAACCCCTCCTGGGAAACAGCGCCCAGCGATTCCACCTGGAATTAAGGAAATCTTCCTTCCTTCTCGAGAGACAGGTCCAGTCATTTATCAGCCACGGCTTGTCGGGGCTGCGACGATTCGATTCGCGGATACGAAACTCGGTGTCGAGCAGACCCGCGACGTCCTCCTGCAAGCGCCTTTTCCCGATAGGATTTCTGGTGCTCAGTGGATCGAGGTCTCCGATGTTGATTCGACTGAACTCGAAGAAAAACCCGCTGATGGCGCGCAGTTTTCGGATCTTCCTCACGCCGCTTTGCAGCTAAAGAACTATGCCAGCTGGCAGAAAGACTTTCTCCAAGGACTCCTCGCGACACAGCGACTGCGAATCTTCCGCTGCCCTTCCTTAAAGGCGGTCGCGAAGCCGGGTGAAAGCGAGGCCGAGTTTAAGGCCTCGATCGCACTGGCCGCACGCGAGAGCCGCGATGCTGCGGTCGAGATATTACGGAAGAAATACGCACCCAAACTGGCCGCTTTGCATGCGCGACTTGCACGTGCCGAGGCGGGAGTAAGCAAACAAAAAGAGCAGGCCTCACACGCCCGGCTTCAGGCCGCGATTTCTTTGGGGTCAACTCTCTTGGGAGCGATTCTCGGGCGCAAGACTCTAAGTTCCACGACCCTTAGCAAGGCGGCGACGACGGCACGGGGAGTCGGCCGAACGATCCAGGAAGGCTCGGAGGCGGCCACTGCCGAACAAACTGCAGAAGCTATCCGCAGGCAGATTGCGGAGATGGAAACGGAAGTTGAAGCCGAGGGCGCGGCCCTCGCCGCAACCGAACCAACGATCGAAGTGGTCGAAGTCAAGCCCGCTCGGTCGGGGGTGTCGGTTCGTCTAATCGGCCTCGGGTGGATTCCACAGACTGCTTAGATCGCGGCGTCCTGCGTTGGATCGTAGCGGGTGTGCCTCCACCGCCCCGACCAATGCCCTCCGCGATGAGGACATCGCCGCTACAACTTTTCGGCAAAATTGGCCGAGTTCAGAATATGCCGGCATTCCTGGCAATAGGCTTGCGGGTTGTCGGCTTGCAGAATGCCGGAAACGATGACCACTCGACGGGCACCTGCCGCCACGACTTCGCGAAGGTTGCCTAGATTGATTCCACCGATGCAGAAGACCGGTATGGTGACCTCATCTTGCAGCCGACGGATGTCATCGATGCCGATGGGCGTGTAATCTGGCTTCGTACGAGTTGCAAACAAGGGGCCGAAGCCGATGTAGTCCGGTTTCTCCTGCAGCGCGGCACGCGCCTGCACCAAGCTGTGGGTCGACTTTCCGATGATTGCACCTTCGCCGGCAAGGTTCCGCGCCTCGGCGACGCTCAGGTCATCCTGCCCGACGTGCGCCCCCTGCGCATGGCACTCCGGCGCCAAATGCGGATGATCGTTGACGATGAAGGGAGTTCCGCTCGCCCGACAAAGCGCTGACAATTCACGGGCGAGAGGAAGGATTGTCTCGGGCGCCTGGTTCTTGGCGCGCAACTGCAGGACTTGAACTCCGCCCGAAAGAATATTGTCAGCTACATCGAGAGCATCGACCGCTCTGACATACCCGAGATCAACGATCCCGTACAGTTGCGCCTGATCAAGCGCCGGATGTCGCGTGCCCATCGCAGACCTGTCCAATAGTTTGTCAGCCGTTGTCCGCTGTCGTTGTCTCTACTTCCACAGCGGAGTCGGATACGCCCCCTCGGAATGTAACTCTTTGAGAGCCTGCATAACTTCAGGCTTGTCTGCGCGGTAGGTGACGCCGAACCAATCAGCATTTGTAGGCAGCACATCAAGCGTGGCCTGGCCTTCGGTGATCATGGCGCCAATCGCCTCTGGAATATAGCACTCGGCTTTGGGATCAGTGGCATTGGCGCTCAAAAACGCAACGAGCTGCCCTTCGATCAGAGGGAAAACTGCCGGCGTAAGCCCCCAAAAGTTCATCGAGACCGGCTCGTCCCCGCGAAACCTTTGCACGCTACCATCAGGATTCTTCTGGATGATCTCGCTGCCGACCTGCTCAATTCCAGTACACTCGCTGATCGACATGAGCCTGCTATCGGAGTCAACCCGGCAGACGCCGCGCGCAACCGAGCCATGTTCGGAGAGAGTGTGATCAAGTCTGTAGCCGGCCATCGCGAAATTCGCCTTTTCTGGGTTGGCCGCCCGCAGGAAGCGGCCAACTACCTGATAAGTTTCGCGTCCATAAAAATCGTCAGCATTGATGGCGGCGAAAGGCTCGGCTAACGCCTCCCGAGCGCACCAAACCGCATGGGCTGTTCCCCACGGCTTCTTCCGGTCTGGCGGGACAGAAAATCCGCGCGGCAAAATATCAAGTTGCTGGAAGACGTAATCCACCGGAACATCGCCCTTGTATCGCGCGCCAACCCGGTTCCGGAATTCTTCCTCAATATCTCGACGAATAATAAAAACAACGCGATCAAAGCCAGCTCGCAAAGCGTCGAACACCGAGTAATCGAGAAGGGTTTCACCTGAAGGACCCATCGGGTCGACTTGTTTCAATCCGCCATACCGACTGCCCATTCCGGCGGCAAGGACGAGGAGAGTTTGCTTAGGCATGCGCCAGTGTTGTGGATAAGCGCTGATCAATCAAGCTCGGAGCAAACTGCCGAACCGCGACCCTTAGAACGTCTAGTTGCAACACCCGGTTGGTCGGAGTTAGCCCGCACCATTCAGCAGCGCACGTGCGTGTCCAAGAGCGGACTTTGACTTGCCTCCCAGCATCCTGGCGATCTCTTCTTCTCGAGACGTGCCGCTCGCTTCGAGCAGCAGCGTTCGTGTCCGCTCGTCGACGACTTGTTTGGTGACCACAAACTGCCGTGATGCCGCGGCGGCGACCTGCGGAAGATGCGTGATGCAAAGGACCTGGCGTGATCGCCCAAGTGTCCGCATTTTGCTCGCCACTTTTGCGGCGATTTCCCCTCCCACATTCGCATCAATTTCATCGAAGACGAGAACCGGAACGTCGTCTTGGTCGGCCAGTGCGCTTTTGAGTGTGAGCATGACACGTGAGATTTCACCTGACGAGCCGATGGAACGCAGCGGTCGAGCCGGCTCTCCAGGGTTGGCGGAAAACAGAAACTCTACCAGCT
>DATLIT010000504.1:0-4763 GCA_035539295.1 Terrimicrobiaceae bacterium
GGCATCAATACATCTACCACAGATTTTCGAAAGTGCTCGTCCTTAGTCCAAACAAGTTTCGAAGCGCACGTACTTTCTATCGAGATCCAGTTTGGCAAGTTTGAGCCGCGGTAGGGGGAAACCTTGCGACCTCGAGGCCACGGTCGGCACCGCGGTAGCGGAAATCGAGGGCACGCCGAATCATCCGAGCATGCGCGCCAGCAGTTTTGCCAGACGCCGGAGCGTCCACACTGCGATGCTGAAATCTTCAAACAAGGCAGTGGCGGAGAGCGATGCGGAGGCGGTTTCCTCCTTCAGGCGGGTCATTTCTTCGCCTTTGAGTTTGGTTCTTGCGAGAAGCTCCCGGATGAGATCGGGGTGCTCGGTTTCGGTGGCACGGGTAGCGAGGGAGAGGACTTCCTCGAGCGTCTCGCTCAGAACGGCCGGTCCGCCTTGACGTCCGAGCGCGTGGCCGAAGTAACGAACGCCTTCCTCGACGTGGCGGATGATGCTGAGTTCCGCGCGAAGCAGATGCAGGCGAGTGGCGTCCGCCTGATTCAGAGAGCTTCTCGAAGCCAGTCTGGCGGCGAATTCCTCGATAGCAAGAGCAAGATCCTGAAAAGCACGGGGCGGCGCTTCTTCCTCAGGAGATTGCTTGGGAGTAGTCACATGGATCATGTTGAGTAGGCGGGCCAACTCCTTCTGCATGAGATCAAACGCGCTGGAAGGGTCGTCCAGGGCCTGTGAGCGAAGGAACATCGGCCGCGATGGATCCTCGATCACGGTTGTATCGGGCCAGAGTCTCTTGAGAAACTCGAGGACGTGTCCGAGTGCCGGGGAGAGAAGCAGCGCGGGAAGAAGATTGGAGATCAGAAAAACAACCGCAAGCTTTGTCGTGATGGGAAGCGAAAGGGAATTCAGAAGAGCTGCACCGAGGGGAACTCCCGCTTGCTCAACAACAAAAAGCGCGACCATGACGGCACCGCTGAGGACGCAAAAGAAATCCTCGAGGCGCACCAGCCGGAGCTGTTCGCCGCGCAGCCCAGCGGAAAGGAACAGGCGCAGGCCGATCGCGCCAAGGTTTGTACCATAGAGCATCAGCATGGCCGGGTTTCAAGTCAAGCACTCCGTTCGCCGCAAGGGTGATGACGAGCATGGCGGCGCCGGTGTTGGATTGCAAAAGCATCGCGACAAGAACGCCTGCGAGAAAGGTTAGGCTGGAATAGCCGAGCGCGAAGGACATCGCGCTCTGAAACCATGCATCATCCTTTAGCGGAGTGGCACCGGCGCCCATTTCCTCCAGACCGAAAAGAATGAGGCCCATGCCGAGAAGCGAGCCCGCAAGCGTTTGCCAAAACGGAATTCGGAGAGTTCCGAGCGCGATTCCCGCGCCTCCCACTATATAGGCGACGATAGGATGGATATTCAGCGCGGTCACGAATGCAAGCGCAGTTAAGCCGACATTGCACCAGACAATTATGGGCGCCGCAGCCCGCGCTTTGATGAGCCCACTGTCGGTCAGGCTGACCAGAATGAAGGTCACTGCGGTCGCGCTTTGCATGACTGCGCCTGCGAGAGTCCCCAGTCCCGCTCCGAACAGCGGCGAATGCGTTGTTCGCTTGATGACGTTGCGGAAGCTCGATCCGTAAAGCCGGCGTAGATTCTCTCCGATGAGACGCAAGCCCAGAAAAAACAGCCCCAAACCCAGAATCAGAGAGTTGGCCGACGTCATTTCTTTCTAGGCACTTGAATGGGGATTACGATAGCGAGCCGCTTGCAATTGGTAAGTGTGTGCAGAAGCCTCGAAACTGCGGGGTTGGCTTCCAATGCTTCACCACACCCGTGCGATCCCGATACCAGAGTTGGAAAGGTAGTCCAGCGTAGATGACCATCTCGATTAATTCCCGCCCCGATCGGCACTCGCGAGGTGATCGCGGAGCTTTAGCCAGTCTAGTTGTCGACCGAGTGGCCGCACTGAGCCGACGACGTTGGATTCATCCACAAAGACCAACACTCTCGAGGTTCGCACAGGATTAGGATGCTCTTAGCACTTTCGGTGGCGCCGCCGAAACAAAAGCGCAGCGTCCCAAATGTCGGGCACCGCATGTCGGGCTTGAAGAACTGGAAGCGGTGATTGGCAGCCGACCTCCAACGTGCTACCCATGTCCACGGAATCGCCCCACGCCATCAACCATGAAGACACCGAAAACAGAAATCCAACGTTCTTAGGTGCAAGATGCGATGGACGTGGAAAAGGCATCCGAAGCGACATGATTTCACCGACGCGCTCTAAATCTCATCGAGAACTCCAATGAATCGGCTGCTCCATTTCGGTGAAATCGTCGCAATGAATGCCTATTTGTCTCCGGACAAGATCGGTGCGCGCGATCTCACACGATCCTTGACCTTTCACGGGTGGAACGATCGGTCCTGCAAGCTCGCCAATGCGCTTGTCGGACTGGGGCTCGAGAAGGGAGATCGGATCGCCGTCCTCGCGTACAACTGCCTTGAATGGATGGAAATCTATGCAGCGGTGGCCAAGGCGGGACTCGTCGTTGTGCCGATCAATTTCAGGCTGATTGGCTCAGAGGTCCGGTACATCGTCGAGAACTCAGAAGCTAAAGCCGTCATCGTCCAGGACGATCTTCTCGACCGCGTCGAAACAATCCGAGCCGAGCGCCTGATCGCCGAGGACAAGTACATCCATTTCGGCGGCAGAGCGCCCGCAGGATATCGATCCTATGAGGACTTGGTCGCGGCGGGCGCGCGGTCTGAACCATCGATCGAAACTGGGCCCGACGATCCCTACGCCCTTCTCTACACATCTGGCACTACTGGCAAGCCCAAGGGCGTCATCCGCAATAGCGGTAGCTTCGTCCTGCTAGCGTATCTCGTTCAGGTCGACTGGGGTTTCAGTCCAAATGACTTGGGGCTTCTGGTCATGCCGATGTGCCACGCGAACTCGCTCTATTTCGCGTACGTATTTGCCGCCTGCGGCGCAGCCTCCTGCGTCTACGACCGGAAAAGCTTCGAACCGGAGCATCTGCTGAGAACGCTCGCCGGCGACAGATTCACCTTCACCTCGCTGGTGCCAACGCACTACATCATGATTCTCGGATTGCCTGAATCCGTAAAGCGCAAGCTCAGTGTAGAGAGTGTCACCAGACTCCTCGTCTCCTCCGCGCCGGCCCGCCAGGACACCAAGCTGGCGCTGATGGAATACTTCAGGAGATCTCGGCTCTATGAGGGCTACGGCTCGACTGAAGCGGGATGGGTGACTTTACTGCGTCCCGAAGAGCAGCTGACCAAGCTCGGTTCCATAGGCCGCGAATGCCTCGGTACCGGGAGGATCAAGCTCCTTGATTCAGAGGGCAACGAGGTGATTGACGGCGAGGTCGGTGAACTCTATTCGCGCACGCCCTACGCGTTTCAAGGCTACTGGAAGTCGTCGGAGAAGACGGCTGAGGCGTTCCGAGGCGCGTATTGCACGGTCGGCGACATGGCCCGTCGAGACCAGGACGGCTACTACTATCTCGCCGACCGCAAGAGCAATATGATCATCAGCGGCGGGGAGAAGATCTATCCAACCGAAGTGGAACAGGTTCTTGGCGCTCATCCCAAAGTCAAGGATCTGGCTGTAATTGGAGTCCCTCACGAGAAGTGGGGGGAGGCGGTTCATGCAGTGGTGGTCTTACATCAAGATCAAGGCGCATCGGTGTCCGAAATCCTCGATTGGTGCAAAGACAGGATCGCCGGATACAAACGACCAAAATCGATCTCATTTATTGCTGAAGACAAAATGCCGAGGACTGCCACCGGAAAGCTTTTGCATCGGGTTCTCCGGAGCAGATACGCCAATCACGAAGCGCGTGGCGCTGAAGGGGGTTCGCTGTGACTGAGCCCGGATCAAGCGAGGCGCTCTCGGGCGTCGTCATGGGAAAAACCGCGAGCGCAGCGTTGGCGGGGGAAGGAGCGGCTGAATCCGTCCCCTCTACGGCAGTGAAAATTGATGGCGGTGGCCTGGTCGCCCGGGTGCTCCAGTCGCAAGGCGTGAAATACCTATTTGCAGTCAACGGCGGCCACACTTGGCCGATCCTTGCTGCGTTGCGCGACTATGGGATCAAACTCATCCACATGCGCCACGAGCAGTCATGCGCCTACGCGGCAGACGGATGGGCGCGAACCACTGGAACACCGGGCGTTTGCAGTGTCACAGCCGGCTGCGGACTGACTAACGCCGTAACCGGCCTCTGTGCCGCAGGTCTCGCGGGGAGTGCGGTGGTGTGCATTGCCGGCCAGCACCCGACGACGGAGGACGGACTGGGCTCGTTTCAGGAGGCGTATGGCAGCGAGGTTTGCCGCTCATTCTCGAAGTTCACCAAGCGAGTGATCGACTGGTCGACGATCGAAGTCGATTTGCGGCAGGCGTTTCGCGATGCGACGAACCCGCCGCAGGGCGTCGCCCTGGTAGAAATCCCGACGAACATTCTCTACCGGGGCGGACTTGAGAGCAATCAACGCCGCGGGGCGAGGGTCTATGCGCTGGGCGAGCTTCGCTCGGGTGCGGACCCGCGCAGCATCGAGCAGGCGATCGAGATCCTCCTTGCCGCCAAGCGCCCGTTAATCGCAGCAGGCGACGGAATCTTCTGGTCGGGTGCGGCAGCCGAGCTACTCGAATTCGTTGAGCTCACCAAGATACCGGTGTACGCACGGCGCACGGGGCAAGGCGCCGTGGCAGAGAACCACCCGCTTGCAATCCGAGGTCCATGGAAGAAGCCGTTCAC
>DATLIT010000505.1:0-5334 GCA_035539295.1 Terrimicrobiaceae bacterium
TGCCGGTCTGCCAAATGCGAAGAGGAAAATGGTCGTTCAACTTCCCTGCAATCACCTCGTCAGCTGCCTGCACGATCTACTTCGCCTTCTCCTCGGTGAGCTTGCCAAGGTCGCGATTGGCGAGTGCACAGGCTTTCTTGAGAACGCCGAGTGCGCGAATTAACTCCGGCGGCTTAATGTCCTCGCCGATGTCGAAATGAATGAGCGAGCGGGCGGTCTGGGCACCCCAATAGCGGTCATGAGGAACATGGATTGGACCCATCGTGTCCGTCTCAACACGATGACTGTCGGTGGAAGAAAGGGAAGTGGCTTGCGTACTCACGAGGAAAACCTATGCAGTCCAAAAGAAATTGAAAAGTTCGCTTCTGCGCTGTTTGCAGGTGCGCGCTAAAGCCGCAGGCGAACCCCGGCGACAAACCCGCGCAGCGAATGCGGTCGCGAACGACGCGCTTGTTCGAACCTTGCGAGAGATACCTAGGACAGACCAGCCGGTGTCGGCTCCGAGATGGAGGACTGGCTTACAAACGCCAATTTGTCGCCATCTCGCTTCACGTGGATATTCTCGTGGGTCTTGATATTTCCACGCAGGAGTTCTTCGGCCAGCGGATCTTCCAAATAGCGCTCGACCGCGCGCCGCATTGGACGTGCCCCGTAGAGCGGGTCGTATCCTTTCTCGATGAGGAACTCCTTCGCGGATTCCTCGAGGATCAAAAGGATATCCTTCGCCTTGATGCGCTGAATCACCTTTGCCACTTCCAAATCGACGATCTGAATGAGATCAGGCTTGGTCAGTGTATGGAAGACGATGGTATCATCGAGCCGGTTTAGGAACTCCGGTTTGAAGACGCGCTTAGTCTCTTCCATGATCTTGTCGCGCATGACGTCATAGTTGTCGTCCAGTTTCGGTGCGCCGAAGCCAAGCGTAGTCTGTCGCCGGATCAAGTCAGCACCAACATTGGACGTCATGATGATGATCGTGTTGCGGAAATCGATCTTTCGGCCGAGCGAGTCGGTGATTTTGCCCTCTTCCAGAATCTGAAGCAGCAAGTGCATGACATCGGGATGCGCCTTCTCGATTTCGTCAAAAAGCACAACGGCGTAGGGTCGCCTCCGCACCGCTTCCGAAAGCTGCCCGCCCTCCTCGTAGCCGACATAGCCAGGAGGAGATCCGATGAGCCGCGAAGCGGTGAACTTCTCCATGTATTCTGACATGTCGATCTGAATAAGGGCATCAGCATCGCCGAACATAAACTCGGCGAGTGTGCGCGCTAGGAACGTCTTTCCAACGCCAGTTGGACCCAGGAAGACAAAGGAGCCAATCGGTCGGCGGGGATCCTTGAGATCGGCACGCGAGCGGCGAAGCGCTTTGCTGATCGCGACCACCGCTTCATCCTGACCAATCACCTTGCCCCTGAGTTCGCTCTCCATCGCGAGGAGCTTCTGCGTCTCCTGTTGCTCCATACGCGAGAGCGGCACTCCGGTCCACTTCGAGACGACATGCATAATGTCATCCTCGGTGACAAAGACCTCCTTTTCCTCCTTGTTGATCCGCCACTCGGAAAGAATCGTGTCGAGCCGATCCTTGGCCTGTTTCTCGCTGTCCCGCAGGGCGGCGGCTTTCTCGAAATCTTGAGCCTTGATGGCAGCTTCTTTATCGACGCGAATCTGCTCGATCTGAGCCTCAATATCCTTGACGTTGGGCGGACGCGTCATCGCCGCGATGCGCGCGCGCGACCCCGCTTCGTCCATTACATCGATGGCCTTGTCCGGGAGAAAGCGCCCGGTGAGGTAGCGATCGGAAAGCCGGGCAGCCGCATCAAGAGCGTCATCCGTAATCCTCGCCTTATGGTGGGCTTCGTACTTGGGCCGAATTCCTTTGAGGATGAGAATGGTCTGATCGACACTCGGCGCCTCCACTTTCACCGTCTGAAAGCGACGCTCGAGCGCGGCATCCTTCTCGATATACTTGCGGTACTCGTTGAGGGTGGTTGCGCCAATGCATTGCAACTCGCCGCGAGAAAGTGCCGGCTTGATGATGTTGGATGCATCCATCGCGCCCTCCGCCGAACCTGCGCCCACAATGGTGTGAAGCTCGTCGATGAAAAGGATCACGTTCTTGGTGCGACGGATTTCATCCATGACCGCCTTGATTCGTTCCTCAAATTGACCGCGATACTTCGTGCCCGCGACCATCAAGGCAAGGTCGAGGGTGATGACCTTCTTGTCGCGGAGGATCTCCGGGACATCACCGGCGACGATTTCCTGCGCCAACCCTTCGGCAATCGCCGTCTTGCCGACACCGGCCTCGCCGATCAGCACAGGATTGTTCTTGGTTCGCCGGCAGAGAATCTGAATCACACGCTCAATTTCGTCGGAGCGTCCGATTACCGGATCCAGTTCATTCTTTTTCGCCAACTCGGTTAGGTCACGCCCGAACGCCCGAAGGGCCGGCGTCTTCGAATCCTTCTTCCCGCCAGTCTCGGCCGGAACGCCTTCGCTCTCTTCTTGCGGGGCAAAGTTGGGATCGAGCTCTTTCAGAATTTCATTGCGGGTGCGCTCGATGTCGATCTCCAGGCTCTTGAGCACACGAGCGGCGACACCCTCGCCTTCGCGAAGCAAGCCCAAGAGAATGTGCTCCGTGCCAACATAAGAATGCTGCAAGGCCTTTGCTTCCTTGCCCGCCAGGGCGAGCACCTTCTTCACGCGCGGAGTGTAGGGGATGTTTCCCACCATTTTGGTCTCCGGCCCAGAGCCGACTTGCTTCTCGACCTCCATTCGGACTGTCTCCAGGTCGAGTCCCATTTTCTGAAGCACGTTGACAGCAACGCCTTGCCCGAGCTTGATCAAGCCGAGAAGCAAGTGCTCGGTTCCAACATAGTTGTGATTGAACCGATCGGCTTCCTTGCGGGCAAGCGCGAGGACTTGCTGTGCGCGAGGTGTGAAGTTATTCATCATTTTCCTGAGGTTCCGAGGGTTTTATCGTAATCTTACTCGTATCCGGCTCGGGAACCCCTTTCAGTTTGGCGCGGATCAAGGTGGCGCGCAAGGCATCCCTTTCCTCCGCTGACATTTTTTGTGTCTCGGCGCCCGTTTGAAGATGGGCCGGCTGAGTCTCGATGAAAAGCTCATCGACCGGAAGGCGATGCGGTTCCGGAAAAAGACCAAGATCGATGCCCAGCTTGATGACCGAGAGTTGATTCAAAGCTTCCTTTGAGCTGATCGAGTGGGCGTGCAAGAGGATACCATAGCCACGCCCAATTTGGTCAAGCAAGGCGATCGGCTTGCGCTGCAAGAGCAGCAAGCGCGCGTTCTGCTCATGTTCAATGATCGTCTCGATCACCTTTTTCAGCCGTTCGATAATCTCCTCCTCGGCCTCACCGAGCGTGACTTGATTAGAAACCTGAAACAAATTTCCAATTGCCTCCGTGCCCTCGCCATGCAGCCCGCGAACCGCCAGCCCAATCTTGTTCACGGAATTAATAATCTTGTTCATCTGGTCACTCATCACCAGCCCAGGCAAGTGGAGCATTGCTGAAGCACGCATTCCAGTGCCGACGTTTGTCGGACAGGCCGTCAGGTAGCCGAGCTTGGAATGAAATGCAAATTCCAGCAAAGGCTCGAGCTCGCTGTCCGCTTGGTTGATCATCGTGAAGACTTTTCCGAGCTGGAGACCGCCACAGATCGCCTGCATGCGCAGATGATCCTCTTCGTTAATCATGAAACTCAGACTTTGCGCCGAATTCATGACCACCGCGCTGCCTACGCCCTTGGCGGCATGCTCCCGACTGATCAAGTGCCTTTCGACCAGTACCTGCTTCTCCAAAGGCGTCAACGCCTCCAGATTTTCTGCAAAGGCATCTTGCATCATGGAAAGCTGCATGACCGCTGCCTTGGCGACCTTGAGCACCTCAATACGCTCCGCCTTTTTGGCCCATCCCGGAAATGCCTTTCCTTTGATATTCCGGGCTAAGCGGACGCGGCTGGTGACCACAATTTGCCGATGAGGACCATCGCCACCGAGCCACTCACCGGTCTTGGCGACAATCTTGGAGAACTTCATACTCGCTGTCTGCCCTCTATCCGTCGGATCTGATCGCGCAGGTCGGCGGCTTTCTCGTACTCCTCGTCGGCGACGGCTCGTTCGAGACTGGTTTGCAGGTGCTTGATGCGGGCATCCAGTTGCCGGTTTCGCAAGAGCGAGGCAGGCGTCTTTCCGACATGCTCTGGTCCTTTATGCATATTCTTGAGCATGGATTCGAGGCTGTCGCCAAAGACATCGTAGCACGCGCTGCAACCAAGACGACCCGTCTTCTTGAAGTCAGCCTGCGTGAATCCGCAAACTGGGCAGGTGATTCCGTTGGGAGAACGCTCGATGTCCTGAGCGGCACCCATGCCGAGCAAAAGATCGGCGAGCGCGAAGCCAGTCGGATCGTTCACGCCTTTTTCCTTCGAGCAGGCCTCGCAGAGATTTACCTTCTGCATCTTGCCGCCGACGATTTGCGTGAGAAAGACTGTCGCTTCCTTCTGCTGGCAAACATCACATTGCATACCTCTCAATAAATCGCTGTCCCTGTGGTCTCTGTCAACTGGTGGAACCGATGCATCAAATCACGTGTGATCGGCCCCGGGACACCGTCTCCAATTGTGCGACTGTCAAGGGTAACAACCGGGATGACTTCAGCTGCCGTGCCGGTGAGGAAGCACTCGTCAGCGGTGAAAATATCGTAGCGGGTCATCTGCGGCTCGGTAATGCGAAAGCCGAGTTCCACGGCGATTTCAAAGACGACTTGGCGAGTGATACCGGCAAGCGCTCCGGACGAGATCGGAGGGGTCAGGATCTCGCCGTGCTTGACGGTAAAGATATTATCGCCCGTACACTCCGCTACGAAGCCCTGTTCGTTAAGCATCAGTCCCTCGCCGGCGCCAGCCTGCTGCGCCTCGATCTTGGCGAGAACATTATTGAGGTAGTTAAGCGACTTGACCATCGGGCTAAGCGCGCCGTGCGGAATCCTCCGCGTTGAACAGGTCACAACGCTTAGTCCGTTCCGGTACATCTCCTCAGGATAGAGGGTGATGGCGGAAGCGATTATGAAAACCGTGGCGCGCGCGCACAATGCCGGATTTAGCCCGAGGTCGCCGCTTCCCCGCGTGACCACCAGGCGCACATAGCCATCGCGGAGCTCATTCTTGCGGATTGTTTCAAGCACCGCCTCGATCAAGCCGGCCTTTTCCAGCGGAACTTTGAGACAGATGGCCTTTGCGGAATCGTAAAGACGATCGATGTGCTCCATCAGGCGGAATACACGACCGTGGTAGAACCGGATGCCCTCAAAG
>DATLIT010000506.1:0-9457 GCA_035539295.1 Terrimicrobiaceae bacterium
CAAGAGAATCGCCTTGGGTTTGGCCGGCAAGGGCGGAATCAGCGCTGGCGCGGCGGGGATGACCTCCAGAATCTCACGCCGACAAACCTCAGCCGCCGTCTCAGCATCAACTTCATTTCCTCGTTCGCGTAAGGCGTCAAGGATCCGCAGCGTCATCGGCACGCCAAGATCGGCACGCAAGAGGGTTTCCTCCAGTTCATCCCAGTCGACCGGCCGGGCACCGAACTTGGTGACAAGAGTTTTGAGGAAACCGAGTGGCATAGTGTTTTTGATCGGGGACCTCAAGCCTCCTCGCTCTCCTCGCGAGCGGCTTGTCCGGCCGTCCTCCCCGGGCGGTTAAGAGCACTCAGAATCTGATCGAGAACGCCATTGACGAAGCGTCCCGACTCCTCCGTGCTGTACTTTTTGGCGATCTCGATCGCTTCGTTGATCGAGACGACTGGCGGAATTTCGGGACAATGAAGCATCTCGTAGATGGCTACTCTGAGGACGTTGCGATCGACCACGGAGATGCGCGCGAGTTCATAGTTTTGTGTGTTCCCACGAATGGTCTCGTCAATGGCTTGCTGATGCTCGATGGCGCCCTGGATAAGCTTGTCGGAGAATCGACGGGCACTCGGGCTCAGTCCGCGAAATTTGTAATAGGCAGGAAGGTCGCTATCTCCGTTCAGGTCGCGAAGATAAAGGTATTGCACGGCCGCTTCGCGGCCCTCTCGTCGAACGCCCATAGTACTTTATTGGACCGAGAGGTCGTTAACAGTGCGGGCGATCGAAACCGCCGCGCGGGCCGCCTCGGTCCCGCGGTTGAGTTTCTTTCCGAGGCAACGCGCTTTGGCCTGTTCTTCGTTGTCGAGCAGGAGGACCTCATGAATGACTGGAATTCTGAGCTCCAGCGCGAGATTCATGAGGGCAGTTGTGACGCTTCGCGCGATCAGTTCCGCGTGCGCTGTCTCGCCGCGCAGGACAACTCCAAGCGCAAGGATGGCATCGACTTTCTTCTGCATTGCGACAAGCTTCACTGCCAGCGGGATTTCAAACGAGCCCGGAACCCTCACGAGGTGGACATTCGCGCCGGGTTCGACTTCGCTTAGCTCGGCCGTGGCAGAATCTACCAGAGCCTGCACATAAAGATCGTTGTAGCGACTGGCCACGATCGCAAATGATAGGACCGACTTCCTGCCTCTGCGCGGACGAATCATGGAGGTCTTGGGCATCTGCACAGATGTTGGCGCAATTAGCCCCACTCTCAAGTCCAATGTCCGAGGACCGGGCGACGTCTGCAGGAGAGGCTTGCGTTCCTACAGAAGATGGCCAAGCTTCGCCTTTTTTGTGGCCAAATATCCGGCGTTGTGCGGATTCGCGGTTGAGCGGATGGGAAGTTGTTCGATAATCTCGAGCTCATATCCCTCCAGTCCGACCACCTTTCGCGGATTGTTGGTCAGCAGGCGAATCTTGCGGACGCCGAGGTCGACGAGAATTTGCGCGCCGAGCCCGTAATCGCGAAGATCCACGGGGAAGCCGAGCTTTTCGTTGGCTTGCACGGTATCGAGTCCCTGCTCTTGAAGTTTGTAAGCATGAATTTTGGGGGCAAGTCCGATTCCACGGCCTTCTTGGCGCATGTACACGAGGATGCCGGCGCCAGCCTGCTCGATCTGTCCGAGCGCCAGATGAAGCTGCGAGCCGCAATCGCAGCGTTTCGAAGCAAAGACATCGCCGGTTAGGCATTCGCTATGAACGCGGACCAGGGTAGGCTGGGTTGGGTCGATCGTACCCTTCACGAGGGCAAGATGATGTCGCTCATCCACGGTCGAACGATAGAGGTGCAGTTCGAAATCCCCATAATCTGTCGGAAGGGAGACAGTTTGCTCACGCTCGACGAGTTTCTCCCGCTTGCGGCGATAGGAGATCAAGTCCTGGATGCAGCAGATCTTGAGACCATGTTTCTTCTTGAATCTGAAAAGCTGGGGCAATCGAGCCATCGAGCCATCCTCGTTGAGGATCTCGCAAACCACGGCCGACGGATCGAGCCCGGCCAGCCCGGCCAGATCGATGGAGGCTTCGGTGTGTCCAGCACGCCGCAGGACGCCGCCGGGTTTGCCCTGCAGCGGAAAGACGTGGCCTGGTTGCACCAGTTGACTCGAGAGCGAGTCAGCACTGGCCAGAAGCTGAATGGTGGTTGCGCGATCCCGTGAGCTGATACCTGTGGTGATGCCTCTGGCGGCATCGACGGACACAGTAAAGTCCGTCTTATGCATCTCGCGGTTATGAGCGACCATCCGTTGAAGGCCCAATTGGCGTGCGCGTTCCTCCGTGATCGGCGCGCAGATTAGCCCTCGCCCATACTTCGCCATGAAATTGACCGCCGTGGGCGTAATCTTTGATGCCGCCATGACGAGATCGCCTTCGTTTTCTCGATCGGCATCATCGGTGACGATGACCATTCGCCCTTTTCGGATGTCGGCAATGGTGTCAGGGATGGAATCAAAGTGCATACTCATCAGATCATAAATGAAGCTAAAGAAGAAATATACGACCAGGAGGAGTTTTCTCACGCCGCCCACGTTTGGCGCCCGCCGCCACCGGCCGTGCAATTTAGTCCACCTGAAAAATGTGCAGGAGCTTTTGTTCGGCTCGTGTTTAGTCGGCTCGATGCGCGGCGGCCAGACGGAAGATTGTTTGGGCCGATTCGAGAAAGTTCAACTCTATGATCGATCTGCCTGGGACAATCCCGCTTGAGAAAGGCGAGTTGCTACAAGATCTGGTGGGCGGATTGAAATGCGTGCCGGGGGTGGTGGCGGTCGTATTGGGCGGCTCCTACGCTTGCGGAACCCAGCGCGAAGGTTCCGATCTTGATGTCGCAATTTACTACGAGTCCAAGATGCCCTTTACAATTGGCGAGATCCGTCGAATCGCTGCGACTCTTTCGGCTAGGAGCGAACCGGTCGTGACCAATTTCTATGGATGGGGACCTTGGGTCAATGGTGGCGCTTGGATTCATACAAGCGCAGGCAAGTTTGATCTTCTCTACCGCAACCTCCAACAGGTGGAGCAGACCATCGAGGAAGCGCAGCAAGGAATTGTTCACCATGATTACCATCAACAGCCAGTCTACGGCTTTTACAGTGTCATTTACCTGGCGGAAACAGCAGTCTGCATTCCCTTGCACGATCCCCTCGGAACTATCGCTGGTCTGAAACGAAAGGTAGCGAGGTATCCTTCTGCTCTCAGGCAACGGATCGTCGCTGACTCGCTCTGGATCGCGGAATTCACACTCACCCATGCCCACAAATTTGCTGCCCAGGAAGACACCTACAGTACTGTCGGTTGCCTGACGCGTGTAGCCGGAGCCCTCACCCAGGCGCTCTTTGCCCTTAACGAAGTCTATTTTATGACCGACAGGAACGCGATGAGCATGATCGCGAATTTCAAAGTAGCACCTCCGTCCTACGTCGACGAAATTCAAGCGCTACTCGCTAAGCCAGGTAAGAGCGCGCCTGAGCTGCGCCGCACGCTGACTGCGTGTGAGGCAGCGTGGGCACGAGTGGTCGAATTGGCCGGAGAATCATATGCATCGAAATTCCGGCTCTAGAGCGATTTTCGGCGTCCTGTCGAAAAATCGCCGCCGTTCGTGTGGTATCCCCGCACAGGGTGCGGCTAAGTGGCGTCGACCCCCGGCCGACCCTCGATCGGTGAGGACCTGCTCGCTACAGCAACACTGCTACTGACAGGCTTCGCATTCCGTTCCATTTCGCATGGCTTCGATGGAACAAGCGAGCTGCTCCTCGGCGGAATATTCACGCTGGCCCCCGGCGATACCGCTGATTTCCTTCTTCACCGACACTGTGGATTTTTCGATGTTGGAGGCTTGGAGAGTCCGTAGATAGTAGGTTGTCTTAAGGCCGACGTGCCAGGCGCGGCGATACATGTGGCTGAGAGTTTTCATGTCGGGTTGCGCCAGGAAAAAGTTGACGGACTGCGACTGATCGATCCACTTCTGCCTGCGGGCGGCAGCATCAATGATCGCGTTATATCCGACGGAAAACACGGTCGCATGCTTGCGCTTGAGGTGCTCGGGAATTGAATCGATGTCCTTGAGCTCGCCATCGAAGTACTTCAGCTGGTCGACCATTTCTTCGGTCCAGAGTCCCTCCTTCTTCAGGTCAAGGACCAGCTCGCGATTGAGAACGATGAAATCCCCGGAGAGATTCGATTTGACGTAAAGGTTCTTGTAGTTCGGCTCAATGCACGGGGTCGTGCCGGTAATATTCGAGATGGTCGCGGTAGGAGCGATGGCAAGGACGTTGGAGTTGCGCATGCCATGTTTCCTGATCTGGTCGCGAACACGATTCCAATCGAGCCGGCCTCCACGCGGCACATCGATCTTGATCCCGCGTTCCTTTTCGAGCACCTCGATGGTATCCTGCGGAAGCAAACCGCGATCCCATTTGGAGCCTCGGTAGCTCGAGTAGGTCCCGCGTTCGGCAGCCAATTCACTGGAGGCGCTATAAGCGCAGTAAGCGACCGCCTCCATAAATTGGTCATTGAACTCGATGGCCTCCGGATCGGCAAAGCCGATGCCCTTTTTGAAGAGAGCATTCTGAAGGCCCATGACGCCCAAGCCGACCGGGCGGTGACGCATGTTGGCCCGTCTGGCAGCTTCGGTCGGATAAAAGTTGATGTCGATCACGTTATCGAGCGCTCTGACCGCAACAGTGATTGTTTCTCGAAGAGTTTCAAAATCGAGCGAGCCGTCCTCTCTGATGTGCGTATCGAGAATGACAGAACCAAGGTTGCAAACGGCAGTCTCTTCCTCGCTGCTATTGAGAGTGACCTCGGTGCAAAGATTCGACGAGTGGATTACGCCGACGTGGTCTTGTGGCGAGCGCAGATTGCATGCATCCTTGAACGTTAACCATGGATGGCCGGTCTCAAAGAGTGCCTTGAGCATCTCCTTCCAGAGATCAATGGCAGGGATCGAGCGTCCGTAGATCTTGCCCTCCCTGGCGAGTCGCTCGTAGTGGAGATAGCGCTCCTCGAACTTGCGACCGTAAGCATCATGCAGGTCCGGGACCTCGTTCGAGCGGAAAAGCGTCCATTGCTCGCGCGCCTCCATCCTCTTCATGAAAAGATCCGGCACCCAGTTGGCTGTGTTAAGGTCGTGGGTGCGCCGGCGTTCATCGCCCGTGTTGATTCGCAGCTTGAGAAAATCTTCGATATCATTGTGCCACGTTTCCAGGTAGGCACAGCCAGAGCCGCGGCGTTTTCCTCCCTGGTTGACGGCCACGAGCTGGTCATTGTGGAGCTTGAGGAAAGGGATAACCCCTTGGCTTTCCCCATTGGTCCCCTTGATGTAGCTGCCGGTGCCGCGAACAGACGTCCACGACCCGCCGAGTCCTCCTGCCCACTTCGACAGGAAAGCGTTCTCGGCGATTCCCCGCAGCATGATGCTCTCGATATTGTCATCGACCTTATAGAGGTAGCAGCTCGACAGCTGGCTGTGCGGTGTGCCGGAATTGAAGAGCGTAGGCGTGCTCGAGCAGAAGCGACGCGATTTGTAGAGATTGTAGAGGCGAGCTACCCACTCTTCGCGGTCCTTCTCTTCCTGAATAAACAGCCCCATCGCGACTCGCATCCAAAAGAACTGAGGGGTTTCGATGCGGCGGGCCGGCTGGCGGGTCTTATCCACAATCAGATACCGATCGTAGAGGGTCTGAATGCCGAGGTACTCAAAGTCCAGATCCGCCGAAGGGTCCAAAGTCTCAGCCAACTTCTCGATATCATACTGAAGCAGCTTGGGGCTGAGTCGTTCAATGGCGACTCCGTGACGCAGGTAGGCTTTGAAGGCTTTGCGGTGGGCTTCTCTGAGACCTTCAATGCCGTCGCGCATGATGCTCCAATCGAGGACCTCCTCGTAGATGTAGGAGAGGAGAATGCGTGCGGCGAACTTCGCAAAGTCGGCATCCTTTTCGATAAGCGATCTTGCGTTCAGAATGATGGTGCTGCGCAAACCTTCCTCACTGATTTCAGCGCCAATCGAGCGGCGAAGCTCCCGTTCGACCCGACGTTCATCGAAGCAAAGGTCCAGTCCGATGGTGGCAAATTGAATCCGGCGTTTGAGTTCGCTTCCGTCCCAGAACACGCTCTGCCCGTTCTTTCCGCGAACGACCACAAGCGACTCTTGCTCAGCCTCGGGCACAGGTTGCGCCGCCTCCTCGCGCATGCGAGTGCGTTGAGCCCGATAGAGAATGTAGCTTTCGGCAACCTTGTAGAATCCCTGCCGCATGAGCTCCTCTTGAACCATATCCTGGACGTCCTCGATATGAACGAACGCGCTCTCGCCGCGGCGAATGCGAGCGCTGACCGCACGAGCGATCTTGATCGCACTTTCCGGGTCTTCCTTTGTCGTGAGAAATGCCTTGCGGCAGGCGATTTCAATCTTGCTCTCGTTCCAAGGAACAACCGTGCCGTTACGACGAATCAGGCGGACTGCAACGGGAGCGAGCGTCGGGCGCTCACCCGCGATCTCGTTCGCAAGGTTGGCAACCTCCCGGACGGAGCGCTTGAAAACGAGGCTCTTGGCCACATCATGCGCGTCATTCTCGATGAGGGCCTTTTCGATGAGCAAGGAAAGATCGTAGTCGGACAGCTTCAAGCCGTGGCCTTCGCGCACGTGCTCCAAAAGCCGTGTAGCCACCGAGTGGGCAACGTTCGCCACGAAGGCGCGATTCTCCTCGTTAAAAATGTCCTTCTCCTGCCGGGAAAGCAGAAGGTCGGTTAGAGCAGCGCCGATTTCATCGGCGACGTCCGCCAAATTGAACTGGCGCTCATCTCCCTTGCCGCGGGTGACAACGACTTCAGGAAGCGCCGCCTCTAAAGACGGATCGCCGAGAGCATCTCGCCAGGCGAAGCCGGGTTTTTGATCAAGGGGGGTGGTGACCAGGCGCTTGAGTGCGAGATCTTCGGCGAGTGGGATGTGGCGCAGCATGAGATTCTCTACGTTCTATTTGTCCGCCCGGAACGTGTCCCGACCTTTGGCCTAGAGTTCGTCATCCGACACTGGGACGAGGGAGGACTTCTTTTGGTATTCGGTTACTTTGGATTCGAAGAAATTCGCTTCCTTTTTCATGTCCATCAGCTCAGCAAGCCAGGGCAGAGGATTGGAGCTCGGACCATTCAGCGGCTGCAGGCCGACGCCTTCGAGTCGGCGATCGCCGATGTAGTCAATGTAGGCGAGAAATTCCTCAGTGGTGAGTCCGACAGCATGCACCGGCAGGCAATCCTTGATGAACTGCTTTTCCAGCCGGACGGCCTCCGCCATTGTGGCGCGCAGATCCTGGCGGAAATCTTCCCTCCAGATATCAGGATTCTCGTCGACCAACTCGATGAAGAGCTTGCGGAAAAGCTCAATGTGATTCGATTCGTCTCGGAGCGTATAGCGAAACATCTGCCCGATGCCGGGGAACTTGTTCTGCCGATAAAGCGCCAGCACCATTCCAAAAAGGCCATAAAACTGTGTGCCTTCCATGCATTGGCCAAACAGAAAGATGTTCTTCGCTAGAGCCTGTTTGTTGCTGGTTCTCGTAAGATCGATGTCGCGCCGCAGACTGCGGCTATTGTTTACGACAAAGTCGGTCTTTTCTTTGATCGTGGCGATGTCTTCGAACATGGCCTCGCATTCGTGCGGATTGATACCCAAAGAGCTGATCATGTAGACGAGGCTGTCAGCATGGATGTTTTCCTCGTGGGCATGACGTCCAAGGACGAGCTTGAGTTCAGGCGCGGTCATGACCTCGCGAACGACATGAAGGATGTTGTCGCCGACGATACCTTCCGCTGCGGAGAAGTAACCAATGCCCATTTTGATAATCCAGCGCTCGATATCGGCGATTCCGCGCTGGTCGCGCCATTGTTCGCAGTCTTTCTGCATTTGAATGTCCTCGGGCTCCCAATGGTTCGCCTTCATCGTCTTATAGAGTCCGTATGCCCACTGGTACTTCAGGGGCAGAATGTTGAAAAACATCGTCTGCCGGCCGTTAATTACTCGCTTCGCGGCGTAGGCCACTTCTGCCTTTTGCCGATCCAGTTCAAATGTGCGATCTCCGAGCGTGATTGTGATGCTGGCCATGTTTTCGATTCCTTCTTCTCCGGGGGTCTTGAGCCTCTCTCTCCCTGCTCACCTTTCCATTTTCGGCGTCGTTTACAAACAGTGCGAAAGCTGAGCTTCTGAGTCAATATAAATCTATATATTGTGTGTAGTTTTTACAATTCCACAATATGTTGTGGTTTGATGTCCCGTCCCCTTCTCTTCGGTAAAGCGATTTCGCTACGCCATTTAGGCGTTTTTGCGATAACAAGTCCCCCACTTTTTGGCATGCACAAGCGCCCCAATCCGTAGCTACTGTCACGCAAAATGCGGGCTTTTGCCGCGGATTTTTTTGGACAAGAATTTGCGCCCTTATGCGCGCTGCTTCGTTCGATTTCCTGAAAACACTCCTGGAAACACCTTCTCCCTCCGGCTTCGAAACTCGTGGTCAGGGTGTATGGGCGTCGTATGCAGGGCAGTTCGCCGACAAAGTCGAGAGCGACACATACGGCAACGTCTTTGCGGAACTGAACGTGGGAGCCTCTCCGAAGATTGCCATCGTTGGGCATTCCGACGAGCTCGGCTTGATGATCTCGTACATTAGCGAGGAGGGATATTTGTATTTCAAGGGTATTGGAGGGGTTGATCGCGCCATGCTGCGCGGCCGCAGGGTTTTTGTGCATGGCCGAGGCGGTCCAGTTCCTGGGGTGACTGGCCATCTGGCGATCCACCTCCAGGAATCCGACGATCGGAAGAAGGTGCCGGAATTTCATGAAGTCTTCATCGACATCGGAGTGCGCTCGCGGGAAGAAGCCGAGAAGTTAGTCCGGATCGGGGACGCAGTGACCAAGGATGCCAACGTCTTTCAGCTTGGCGGCGACAGAGTTGCCGCGCGCGCGTGCGATAACCGGATTGGCACATGGTCCGCGGCCGAGGCCTTGCGCCATCTTGCAGCCGAGCGGGAGCGGCTGAGCGCAAGCGTGATCGCGGTCTCAACCGTACAGGAAGAAAATGGACGCTATGGCGCTGCGATGGCGGGATACAGTGTGCGCCCCGATGTGGCTCTGGTGGTGGATGTCGCCCATGCGACCGACATCCCGATCTGCTCGAAAACGAAGCATGGCGACGTGAAACTCGGAGGCGGCCCGGTGATCGGGATTGGGAGCGCGAACCATCCGATCTTGATTGAACGCTTACGTTCGATCGCTGCCGCGAGAGGACTTCCGCTCCAGTATGAGGTCAACCCACGGTTTTCGGGCACCGACGCCGACGCCATTTTCGTGCAACGTGGCGGCATTCCCACTGTCTCCATCGGCCTGCCGACCCGCTACATGCATTCTCCGGTCGAAGTTATCGATCTGGCCGACCTCGAGG
>DATLIT010000507.1:0-7990 GCA_035539295.1 Terrimicrobiaceae bacterium
CCTGCCGCATGAAGTCGGTCGCCGCAGCCACCTTCTTCGCTGCGGTCATCGTTTCAGTTGGTCAAGCGGCTGATCCGTGGTTGGCGAGAATTGGCCCGGAGACGCCCGGGACTTTTCCGCTTGTCAGACCGTTTTCGGGAAAGTTCCGGTTTGGGTGGTCGGAGATTGGGGCGGCCAGCGCGGACGCCAGGGTCTGGTATTCCGGAGACAAGATCATGGTCGAGGTCAAGGGCGGAACGAATGGTTTGGCACGTACGCTCTGGCAACTCGACGCTCGGCACAAAGCCACTATTTTGAAGGAGGGTTTGCAACCGGTCGCCTTTGAACAGGTCGAGCGTTATGCCAAGAAAAGGGTACGCACTGAAGCGGTTTTTAAACCAGACGGTCTCTGGCGCCTTCGTGCGGTCACATCCGATCCGAAAAATGTGCCAAGATGGAAGAAGATCAAGGTCGAGCCGATTCGAGACATCGTTTCGGCCATGCTCTTTATTCGTAGCCAGTCGTTAAACGACGGCGAGAAAGTTGGCGTCGTCGCTTTTCCGGGCGACTCGCCTTTTCTGGTCGAGGCTACTGTCGTGCGACGCGAGCAAATAAGGGTCGGAAACAAACTTCGCAAAGTCATCAAGTTGGATTTTCAGATCCAACGGATCGATCTCGCCAAACGCCGGTTGGCGCCACATGGGAAATTTAAGAACGGCACAGTATGGATTTCGGACGATGAAAACCGAGTTCCTCTACGAGCCGAGGTGAACATCTTTATCGGATATGTATTCGGTGAGTTGGAAAGCATCCAGTTCCAATGAAGTTGCTCTCTGCGGGCCCACCGCGTGATTTGCCCCACGCGAAACCTTTTAGAGGCGCTTGGGCCAAGCGCCTGCAGCAACCCGTCCCTCCTTGGGACAGGTTCTACAAACAAGCAGAATAGGAACGTTTATTACCTTAAACACGTCAGATTCTGCTGATGCCCTACTTCCTGAAATTCAGCGCAGCTCTTTGAGACGTGCGACGTGGTGATGCAGCACGCGTCGCTCGTCGCCTTGCTCCGTGACAATACGGAGATTAGCACCCTCGTCGAGTCCGAGAAAATTGCCGCCAATGATTTCCCCGGCAGTCGAAGTGATTTCAACCGGGTAACCGCTCCAGAGCATGTTCAGGGCACGGATCGCGCTCTCGAGACCTCCAGCGAGCATCGCCTGGTAAGCATTGTCGAGCCGATCAAGCAAGCTGACTGTAAGTGCGTCGAGGGACGGAACCGCGCCTGAAACCTCTGCCAGCCGAGTAGTGCTGTCGGCAAGCGACGGATCAAATGTCCACGGCGCATTTTGGACATTCATGCCAATCCCGACCGTCAGTTGCTGACGACCTCCTTGCTCGATGAGCAGGCCGGCAAGCTTTTTTCGTCCACTCATCAAATCATTCGGCCAGCGAAGTCGCGCCTCGGGAACCTTAAGTTCTTTGAGGGCGAGGAGCAGATGATGGCCCACCATGAGCGAGAATCCGTTCCACCTGCTCGGGTCTCCGGGGGCCGGGAGTGTCGCCGACAACCAGAGCCCTCCGACATCGGAAACAAAGGAGCGCCCAAAGCGGCCACGACCCGCAGTTTGCGAGGTTGCTCGCACTGCACTCCACGGCGGCAGTTCGCGCGCGAGATCATTCGTGGAGGTTACCGTCTCATAGGAAAAGAGTCTCCAACTAGCGCAACCTACCGTAACTTCGCGCGACATTGTAAATCTCGAATTCGGCGAAGTGTTCATCGATCGGGTGCGGATTCTACCTCCCGCGCAAGGCCGCCGCCCAGGGAAACTGTTGCTTGCTTTGCAATCGCGGAAGGTAAAACTCCCGCGATGATCGAGTATGTCAAGGTCCTCCGTATTGATCATTGGCTGAAGAACATCTTCATCTTCTTCGGACATCTGGTGGCGCTGGCACTGCTGCCGGCCGAAGTGCCCCAGAACACGGCGGCCATTGTTTTGCGCATCTTCCTGTCGCTGATTCCGGCCTGCCTGGTCGCCTCAGCGAACTATGTCATCAACGAAATTCTTGACGCTCCCTTCGATCGCATGCATCCGACGAAGCGGTTCCGGCCGGTGCCTTCGGGCAAGGTGAAACTCTCGGTGTTGTGGACACTGATGGGCGTCCTTATTGTCGTCGCCTTTGTGCTCGCGGCGTTCTGGTTCAATGCCGGCTACCTTGTCGCACTCGCTCTCTTGCTGGTCAGCGGTGTTACTTACAACGTCGAGCCGGTGCGCCTCAAGGACCGCGCCTACCTGGATGTCGTTGCAGAGTCTTTCAACAATCCTGTCCGGCTTTGGCTCGGTTGGTATGCCCTGCTTCCATCCCACTATTATCCGCCCCTCTCGATTGTGTTGGCGTGGTGGTTTTTTGGCGCATTGCTGATGGCTGGCAAGCGTTACGCAGAGTTTCGCTTTATTGGCGACACCCGGCGGAGCGGCGACTACAGAAAGTCGTTTCGTGTGTATACGGAACGCTCGCTCATCCTCTCGATGGTGACATACGCAAATTTTTTCTGTTTCTCTATGGGTATCGCAATTGCGGTTTACCGACCGAACCTGGTCTTCGTCTTTCCTCTGGTTGTGGTTGCCATCTGCGTTTATCTCCACCGCGCCATGAGCGAGGAGGGTGCCAAACTCGAACCCGAACACCTCCTCAAGAGTCCGCTGGTCATTGCTTGCACGGTAATCGTTGTGGCAGTTTCCGCTGTGCTGGCCTGGACGAAAGCCGACCTTACAAAGTGCCTTCATCTATTCGAAGGAATGCAAGTGCAAGAAAAGACAAGTCCAGCATTGGACGGGTGAGGTGCACGTGGCCCTGGCCTTTGACTGGCTCCAAGCGCATCGATGGGCGGCGTTGTCATTGACACTACCGATCGTCCTTGCCGTGCACCTGATCTCCGCCGCCGTCACGATTCGGCATTCCAATCAGGACCCGGTCGCCTCCGATCAGGGTGCGGAAATGTGGCTCGCTGCCACGTCACGCCATGACGTATTTCCGCAGCGCACCGACGGAGTGCGGCATCCGCTGTGGTCCTGGATCGCACGGTCCGTCTACACGGAAGACCAGGCAGTTTTCTTTGGACGGGGGAAGTGGCTCAATACCTTCCTTTGCGTCGGCTTCCTTTCTGGGCTTGGCTTGATCGTGGCGCGGTGGCTTGATCCCCTCGCCACGGCGAATTTGCTCCTCCTGAGTAGCCTGGGAGTCTTGCTGGTGCGGGGCACCTATTTTCAACCCGAGCCCCTGTACTACATTCTGTTCTTCCTCGCGACGGTTGTGGCTTGGAGGATCCTGCAGGGAGGACCGCTTTGGCTCTATGCTGCCTTCGGTGTCCTTTGTGGGCTGGCGTTTCTTTCGAAGCCCTCGCTACTGCCTTTCTTGATCGTGTTTGCCCTGGCGTTTTGCTTACGGGCTCTCCTGGCGCTAAATAGCGGGGACACCGAATGGCGTGCCGCCCGCAATCTTGCCGGCATGGTCCTCGTCGCTGCCATCGTTGCCATCATGCTGCTCCCGCTGGCTCTCTTCAGTGAGAAATATTTCGGGTCGCCGCTTTTCAACTATACAAAATATTGGATGTGGATGGACGACTTCATGACCGAGGCGTGGCCCTTTCAGGACAAGTATCCTGGGCGGGTGCAGCTCGAGCAATTGCCGGAGGAAGAGAAACCCTCTCCCAGATTGTACTTCCAGAAGCACGGTATCGATGATGCGCTAAAGCGGCTCAGCAGTGGAACATGGGAGGTCTTTTCCCGTTTTTTCTTTCCGGAAGCCAAGCTGCAGTGGAGCGGACTTTTTAGGCGTTCACCGGAGAAAAAGTGGGAGCAGCCACTGGCTCATCGGGGCATCTACCTGATCCTGCTGGGAGCTTTGTGTGCAATTCTGGCGGCAGTTTGCGGACTTACATGCGGGCAGTTCCTGCGTCGCCCTGGGAACGTCGCCGGCCTTCTCTTTGCGGCGGCCCTGGGCATGATCTATTTGCTGCTGTATGGTTGGTATTGGCCGATCGGTCGGGGCGATCGATTTATGGGAAGTTTGTGGATCCCATCTGTCTTCGCCCTAACTTGGTTGGCGTTCGAGTTCCGGCGGCGGGTAGAGAGTCCATTCGGAGATACCGCCTATCTGGCTGTTCACGGCGTTATCTTGATCTCACTCGCCTGGCAAATCGTTGGTATCCTCTGGCGCTTCGGGGCGGGAATTTATCTTGTTACGCGCAACTAAAGCGGTTGAATGCGCGCGATAAATCGATGAAGAAATTCCCGCTTATTTGTTTTTGTCTCGCGCTGGGCGCACTCGACGGCTGTGTGACCCCTCGGCAGAGTGAGCAGCCTCAGGTTCTCGAGAAGCTTCGGGCAATGGGCGTGGATCAGAAGACCTGTGCCAAAATCGCTAATCATCGGGTGCTGAGTTATGACGACATTTACGAGCTCGTGAAAAAACGTGTGCCGGGGCCGGTTGTCGTCACCTATCTGCGGAGCACGCACGCACCTTACCGGCTGACGAACCGTCAGCTTGAGCGTCTCACCGATGCCGGCGCCAGCGCCGACCTGGTGAACTATCTGGGTCAATCGACCGGCTATTTCGAGGCCACGGAGCGTGATCAAACCGGCCAAACTGGCAAGTGGAGGAACCATCCGTATTTTTCCGATCCGTTCTTCATGGGACCGCCGCCCTTTGCCTATGAATGGCCTGGAGAGTGGGATGATCCCGGCTGGATCGGGACCGTTTTTTGACCGGTGCTCACCTCCTTTCTGACGGCCTTCGGCAAACCCGCGGACGTTCTGAGTCTCAATGAGCGTCCGCGTCCCCGACCGGTCAAGAGCGAGATCCTGCTCGAGATGCTGGCTGCTCCGGTTAATCCCGCAGATCTGAATGTGATCGAAGGCAAATACGGGGACTTGCCCGAGCTCCCGGCCACTGTTGGAAATGAGGGCGTGGGTCGTGTGATCGGCTTCGGTGTCGGCACGAACGGCTTCTCTGTGGGCGATCTCGTTCTTCCGATGCGTCGTGGCACCTGGACGCAGTTTATGCTAGCTGACGCCGCCACGGCGGTTCGATTGCCACGGCAGATGAACGCATTTCAGGCCGCGATGCTCACGATCAATCCGATGTCCGCCTGGGGCATGCTCAACAGCTTTGTACGCCTGCAGAGGGGCGATTGGGTTGTGCAAAACGCGGCCAACTCCGCGGTCGGACGATGTGTTATTCAAATCGCTCGGTCCCGCGGTTGGAAAACGCTGAATGTAGTTCGGCGTTCGGATGTCATGGAAGAGTTGAAGGCACTTGGAGCGGACGAAGTGGTCCTTGAAGGCCGCGACCTAGGCGAGATCTCCGACGAACTTTGTGGCGCGCGCCGACCCAGACTCGGACTCAACGCTGTCGGCGGCGCTAGTGCGCTCAGCTTGGCCAACGCCCTTTCGGACTTTGGAATGCTCGTGACCTATGGAGCGATGGCGCGGCAACCGCTGAAGATCCCTAACGGCCTCTTAATTTTTCGCAATTTGGAGTTCAAAGGATTTTGGGCCAGTCGGTGGCTTCCCTCGATTCGACGCGCCCGAGCTTCGAAAATGTGGAACTCGCTGGCGACTCTTTCCATGAAGGGAAAACTGCGCGTGGCCATCCATCGCGTCTTTCCTCTTAGCGAATTGTTATCGGCGGTTAAGGAGGCTGCCAGCGAGAAGCGCAACGGCAAGGTGCTCCTCGATCTGCGCGCGTGAAGCAGACCTTTGGACAGATCAGCGTGGTTTGCATTGCTCGGGAGCAGAGACTTCGAGAAGTCGGCTCAACGAGGCGACACTGGATCCTCTGCTGACGATGCAAAGTCTTCCAGGCTTTCGGGATTTCTATCCGAACGATTGTGCGCGGCGAAATTATATCCTCGCGCAATGGCGCGAAGTAGCTCGTCGCTATGGCTTCGTTGAGTATGACGGGCCGGTTCTCGAGCCGATCGAGTTGTATGAGAAAAAGAGCGGTGGAGAACTGCTCGGGCAACTCTTCGACTTCATGGACAAGGGCGGGCGGCACGTTGCCATGCGGCCGGAGATGACCCCAACGCTCGCGCGAATGGTGGCTGCACGAGAGAAGGATTTTAAGAAGCCCTTGAAGTGGTTCTGTTGTCCGCAATTCTTCCGCTACGAAAAACAGCAACGGGGCCGACTGCGCGAGTTCTACCAATTCAATGCGGATATCATAGGAGAGTCTTCCCCGGCCGCTGACGCGGAGATGATCGCTCTGGCGATCGATCTCATGCGCGTCCTTGGCTTCACCGAAAAAGAGTTCGCGGTGCGCCTTAGCAGCCGCGAGATCTGGTCGAGCTTCCTCATCGAGAAGAGGGGGGCTGGCCGGTTGGAGCCATCCGATCTCGATCAACTGCTGGCCGTAATCGATAAAGCAGAGAGACAGGAGGAATCGTTTAGCCAAAAGCAACTCGATCCGCTCGGAATCAAGTTGCACGACGTGCAAAGTTGGGCGGCGGAGTGGAGCCAGAGGGTTTTTGTTGCCGATTCAACGGTTGCGAGCGGACCTTTGGCGCGCTTTCACGAACTTCTTCATGCGCATCTTGAGCCGAGAGGACTGCTCAAGTATGTCGAAGTAGATTTTTCGATTGTTCGTGGTTTGGCTTACTACACGGGAGCAGTCTTTGAAGTTTTCGACCGCGGCAGAAGAGAGCGGGCCCTTGCCGGCGGCGGCCGCTATGATGAGCTGCTCGCGGTAATGAGTAACCGCAAAATCTCCCTGCCCGCGCTCGGATTTGGTATGGGCGATGTCGTCCTCGCGAACCTGATTGATGATACTCCGCACGCTCGCAGCAGGATGGAGAGCTGGATCGCGCAAAGGCACGCCGCTGATATCTTCATCGTCATCGCGAAGGAAGAACGGCGCCCTGACGCCCTGACCCTTGTGCAGCAACTGCGCGGTGATGGCTTGCGAGTTGATTTTTCGCTCAGCGCGCTGAAGGTTGGAAAGCAATTCCAAGCGGCCGACCAAGCAGGTGCATCGCTGGTCATCCTGGTAGGGGAGGAGTGGCCGCAGGTGAAGATTAAGGTGCTGGCCACCCGTCAAGAAGAAGAGATCTTGCACACGGGGCTTGCGGATTGGCTCCGAAATCGCCACAAAAGCGTTTAACCACAGAGGACATCACGAGCGCAGAGGGGAAAACATCAGCCTCAGCGATTTGGGTGTCTCCTGTGGTTAATTTTTCAACTATGACTTATCGGACGATACATTGCGGCGCTCTGCGCAGATCGGATTCGGGGACGCGTGCCGTTCTTTGCGGCTGGGTCGATTCCCGCCGTGATCACGGTGGTGTGATATTTATCGACCTCCGCGACCGCAACGGGATCACACAGGCGGTTTTTCGTCCCGAGGAACACCCGGACGCTGCCACCGTCGCGCATGGACTACGTCCTGAAGACGTCATTCAGGTGAAAGGCACGGTCGCACCCCGACTGCCGGGAACAGAAAATCCCAAGCTCGCGACAGGTGAGGTCGAGATTGTCGCCGATACGTTAAGGATTTTTAACCGCGCAGATGTTTTGCCGTTTCCATTGACCGAAGATTCGGTCAGCGAGGATCTGCGACTTGAATATCGCTATCTTGATCTTCGGCGCGACCAGATGGTTCGAAATCTGACCGTCCGTCATAAGGTGAACAAAGCCACGCGCGACTACTTCGACGCACGTGATTTCATCGAGATTGAAACGCCTGTTCTTTCCAAGAGCACTCCAGAAGGAGCCAGGGAATTCCTGGTGCCAAGCCGAATTTTCCAGGGGAAGTTCTACGCACTCTCTCAATCTCCGCAACAATACAAGCAGCTGCTGATGGTCGGCGGAGTGGAACGCTATTTTCAAATCGCGAAGTGTTTCCGCGACGAAGATCCGCGTGCCGATCGAATCACCGAATTAACGCAGATCGACGTGGAAGTCTCCTTCGTGACTGAGGAAGATATTTTCGAACTCGTCGAGGGGCTGCTGGCGCACAT
>DATLIT010000508.1:0-3297 GCA_035539295.1 Terrimicrobiaceae bacterium
ACTTTGGCAGTACTCTAAGTCGCGTATCACGCATTGAGGGCGCCGCCCATGGGGGCCAAATCTTGCTTTCTCGCATCGCCGTTGAGCTGCTCGAAGAGGAGTCCCTCGGAGCGATTTCTTTCAAATCGCTGGGGAATTATCGATTGCGCAACTTGGACAGGCCGGAGCACCTCTACCAGGCGGTCGTCCCCGGCCTCGCGGACTTTTTCCCGCCTCCACGGAGCATGGAGGCACTGCCGAATAACCTGCCAGTGCAAACGACCAGCTTTGTCGGGCGCGCAACCGAATTGAGGGAAGTGAAGGAACTCCTCGCCGAGGCGCGTCTTTTGACGCTGATGGGAATGGGCGGGACCGGCAAGACGCGGCTGGCCATTGAAGCAGGGGCCGAACTCATCCAAGAATTTCGCGATGGGGTTTGGCTCGTCGAACTTGCGCTTTTGTCCGAGGCCGACCGCGTTCTCGAGGCGGTCGCTGCGGCCGTCGGCGCACGGGAGGAGTCCGATCGCCCCTTGCGCTCCACTCTGATCAATTTCCTGCGCAGCAAAACTACTTTGGTGGTTCTGGACAACTGCGAGCATCTTCTTTCCGCCGCCTCGTCATTGGCCGCGGAACTCCTTCGCTCCTGTCCGCGCCTAAAAATTCTCGCCACCAGCCGACACGCCTTAGGCATTGGAGGAGAGGCTATCTTCCGCGTGCCGCCGCTTCAGGTCCTGGAGCTCGACGCTGATGTTTTGCCCGGCGACGATTTTCCCGAACAACTTTTCCAATATGAGGCGGTCAAACTATTCGTCGCCCGTGCCAAGGCCGTTCGACCGGAGTTTAACATCACCAAAGCCAACGCGCGTGCAGTTGCAGAGATCTGCAGTCGACTCGATGGCATCCCACTCGCGATCGAGCTTGCCGCGGCACGCGTCAAACTGCTGAGCGTCGAGCAGATCGCAGCACGACTGGACGATCGCTTCCGTCTGCTGCGCGGTGGCCGGCGAGATGGTCTTCCCCATCAACAAACACTCGAGGCTTTGATCGACTGGAGCTATGATCTTCTCTCCGAACAGGAACGTATCACCTTTCGCCGAATGGGAGTCTTCGCGGGCGGACGCACGCTTGAAGCTCTCGAAAAGGTCTGCTCGGGAGACGGAATCGAAGCATTCGAGATGCTCGACCTGCTCGAACAACTCGTCGACAAATCCCTCATCACGGTCGAAGCCGACGAAGCGGGCAATCCGCGCTATACGATGATCGAAACGGTCTGGCAATACTCGCGCGAAAAGCTCGACGCATCGAGTGAAGCCGCCGCGGTCCGTAATCGCCACCTGGACTACTTTCTCCGCTTCGCTGAAGAGGCCGCACCTCACCTGGAAGGCCCGGAGCAAAAGGACTGGCTCGATCGCTGCGAGAGCGATCTCTTTAACTTTCGCTTTGCCGCCGAATGGACGATCAAATCGCGCAACCCAGGGGCCGGTCTGCGTCTCCTGACCGCGTTGTATCGGCTCATCGAAATACGTGGCAACCTCGCGGAGGGCTGGGACATCGGCATGCGCCTCCTGGCACTGCCAGACGGCGACGTGGCGCCAAAGCACAAGGCCGCCAGTCGCATTGCGATGGGCCGAATCGCCTGGGCCGCCGATCGCTACAGCGACTCGCGCCGGTTCTACGCGGAGGCACAACAGATCTACGATGCGATTGGAGATGAGGCTGGCTCCGCTCTCGCGGACATGCTGACCGGTTTTCTGGATCGAGGCGACGCCAACTTGTCGGAAGCGGAACGGCGTTTCGAGCGGGCTGTGGAGGTAGGACGCAGGCTGGGCGAGATCTACCTCAAGGCCGGCGGGCTGAGCGGTCTTGGCAGCACCGCCCTCGACCGCGGCGATCTTCTCCGCGCACGCGAGCTCAAAGAAAAAAGCCTCGAGCTTTATGAACGTCTCGGCGACCGGTGGGTGATCGGCCTTATTCTCTGGGGTATCACAACGGTGGCCATCGCCCAGAAAGATTATTCGCGTGCACGCAGTGCCCTCAGCGAATGGACGCAAATTACTCGTGAGCTCGGTAATCGCTGGATTCTTCCCTATATCTTAGAAAGTGAGGCGAACCTCGCTCTGGCTCTGGACCAGCCCACGCAGGCGGCACGCCTCTTCGGTGCGACCGAAGCCCTCCATGAAAACCTTGGTAGCCAGTTGTTCGCCGCTGAAATCGCCCGTCAGGAGGCATCCTTGGATACGCTGAAGGAGAAGCTTCCTGAACCTGATTTTCGAGAGGCCTGGCAAGCCGGTCGAGCCGCCTCTCCATGGGACCTTATTGAC
Source organism: Terrimicrobiaceae bacterium (assembly GCA_035539295.1). Lineage (GTDB taxonomy): Bacteria > Verrucomicrobiota > Verrucomicrobiia > Chthoniobacterales > Terrimicrobiaceae > DASTFP01. The sequence goes on from DATLIT010000508.1 coordinate 2,301, forward strand.
GATGCTTAAAGAGCCGCGAAGTTCGCTTCGCCATCATCTGAGTCAAAGAACAATCGGGAGGGCGCCTTCCAAGACTCATCGGAGTCCGCCAGCGCTTGGCAGGCTGTCGAGCTCGTCACGGCGGGACGGCCTTAATCGACGAACTCGATACGATTTGGGGGAGAGAGGCTCTTAATTTTTGCGAGGGAGAAGACCTCATGTCCTGCAGCGCGGATCTTTTCGCCACCGTCCTGAAAAGCTTTTTCGATAATGATACCAATCCCTACCAAAATGGCGGAAGCCTGACTGATGATCGAGGCCAATGCAGCAACGGCCTCTCCGCGAGCGAGGAAATCATCCACGATGAGCACTCGGTCTTGCGGCTGAATAAATTTCCTGGCGACGATCACTTCGTGCCGCACCTGCTTCGTGTAGGAATAAGCGGAGGCGGAATAATGATCGCTCCCAATGGTGGGGGTTGGGGTTGTTCGCGCGAAGACGACCGGCACCCTTAGCTCGATGCCCGTGGTCACTGCCACGGCAATGCCGGACGTCTCGATAGTGAGGATTTTCGTTACGCCGAGGCGGTTGAAATGCCCGGCAAAAGCCCGGCCGATTTGCACCAGTAGCTGAGTGTTCAGCTGATGATTCAAGAAGGCATTTGCGTTGAGAATGTTTCCAGGCAAAACATATCCAAGCTCGAGAATTGTTTCGCGCAGCATCTGCATGTCATCATTGAACTAAGTCAAACTGAAAAGAACAAGCTAGAGAAGCTGTAGATTCCAGCACAAATGAGCTGGAGAACTTAGTCTCCCCTCATCTAACGTTTCAGGAAAATCTCGTTCTGTTGCCTAGGCGCCTCCCCCCGAGAAAGCGCCATCGACGACGAGGTCATCGTCGTCACACAGGTATTCTCCAAGCTTATTTGATCTCCCTGCACGCCAAACAAACCTCAGATAGTTTGCCGCATGGCCGATGACTTAGCGATCAGTGAATCGTTTAGCGTGTTCCTAGGTGG
>DATLIT010000509.1:0-5165 GCA_035539295.1 Terrimicrobiaceae bacterium
TGGCGCCCGGGCATTGTTCGCCGTCGCGCATCGTCGTATCAAAAATCGTGATTTTCGCAGACATAAGTTGGATTCGTTTTCCGGCGGAAAGGAGAAAGGGAACGCGGCACTACCACGCCCGCCGGGGAACGCAGCTTACGCCGGTTTATGGAAAGAGGGTAAGTCGTCTCGGGAGCAACCCGAGTCGAAGGGCAAGATTGCGGTAGTTGCTTGCAGTTGCCGACACGACGGCACGCTAGCACCAGATGCGACAAGGGCAAGAGGCAAATTTCAGCAACGTCCTTGACATTCTTGTCGCTCAGCGGCAGATGGGCTCGCCAGGATGGGACACAACGTGTATTGCTTGGACGTCAAGAGGGCTGGTCAATCCAAATGGCCCGCTAGGCGTCTACGTCTGCTCTTGGGGGGAGGAGTCCAGCTTTCTTGGTGGGAGGGCAACTTGTGTGAGTGAGTCTGTCACTGTTCGTCGTTTGCCGCTGACACTGCGGGCGAATGTCTCCCGGGTGCTCCTGCGCCCATTTTTCCCGACGACGGTCGGCGGGACGGACACGAAGCCGATCGACTCGGGGCGCGCACGCCTGATTCTTGCGCGGATTCTCGCCTTGTCCGAAGAACACGTCAGCGCGTTGCTTGACGAGGTCTTCAAGGAATTTGGCGATCGTCACCAACGGGTGTCGGACATCCTGGCGCAGCGATTCTTACAGGTCCGGCAATATTTGCCTGCCGAGATTGAAGTTTCGGAGACCCGCCAATTGCTGATAGGCTCGTATTTCACGAGCGAGTATTCGCTCGAAAGTGCTGCCCTTTTCAATCCGAGCATCATTCCTCATCCTGATCAGAGCAATGTCGCTGAGGGGAGCGTGCGGGTGATCCTGAGCCTGCGCGCCACTGGCGAAGGCCATATCTCCTCGATCACCTTCCGCTCCGGGTTGATAGATGAGACTGGCGAGATCCAGCTCGAGCGCGCTTCACGCTTCGTAACCCCGCCGCGTCCGATACCGGATGCGGTCTATGAACGAGATTTGTTCCTGCGAAAACTTGGAGAACTTGGCCTCGATACTGAATTCGCTCGTCAAGTTCTCGACGCTCTCGATGAGAAATTCACCTTCGATCACCTGCGGACGGCTGTCGACCTCCTCAAAATAAGCCATTCTGATCCAGAAGCTCCGGTGATCGGCGAGAAGATGGTGTTACTGGCCCGCTCGAACTACGAGGTCGCTTTCGCGCTGGATCAGCCGATGTCCGAACGCATCATCTTCCCATTTTCACCAAGTCAGAGCAATGGAATCGAGGACGCGCGGTTCGTTTGCTTTCGTGACGCAGATACACCTCCCGTCTACTACGCGACCTACACCGCTTATGATGGTCGGACGGTCCTCCCACAGTTACTGGAGACGCAAGATTTTCTTCACTTTAAGGTCTGTACGCTAAATGGACCGGCGGCCCGGAACAAAGGCATGGCGATGTTTCCCAGAAAGATTGATGGCCTTTACTGCATGCTCTCGCGGCAAGACAACGAAAACCTTTACCTCGTGTTTTCCGAGCATCCGCACTTTTGGTACGATCCGCGCATCCTCGTGCAGCCGGCACAGCCATGGGAATTTGTTCAACTGGGCAACTGTGGATCGCCGATCGAGACGGATGCAGGATGGCTGGTTTTGACCCACGGCGTCGGCCCGATGCGCAAATACTGCATCGGTGCGATCCTGCTGGATCATGCCGACCCCAGCCGAGTGATTGGACGCTTACGTGAGCCGCTGATCAAACCGCAAGCCGACGAGCGCGAAGGTTACGTCCCCAACGTCGTCTACACGTGCGGTGGCATGATTCACCGCGGAAAGCTGATTTTACCCTACGCGGTATCCGACTCCGCGACCTGTTTTGCGGTAATCACGCTGGAAGAGGTGATCGCCGCCATGGACTAAGCGGCTGCCAATCGTAGAGACCACTTTCCAGCGTGCGCCGAAGGCTCCCGACGATATATTTCCGAAGCAATGCCAATTTACGAATTCTACTCGCCGGACACGAATCGGATTTACAGTTTTCTTGCTCGGAGTGTTGCCCAGGGCCAGCTGACGCCGCGGTGTCCGGATGATCCAACCGCGCGGATGGAGCGGATGATTTCGCAATTCGCCGTTACCGGTCGTGCCCAGGAGAAAGCCGATTCGCCCGAGGGCTCCGATAGTCTTGATCCGCGGATGGAGCGAGTGATGGCAGAGATGGAGAGCGAGATGTCCTCGATGAATGAAGATAACCCAGATCCCCGGCAACTTGGGCGCCTCATGCGCAAGATGACGGAGGCGACCGGACAGAAAATGCCCGATGCGATGGAGCAGATGATCCAGCGCCTGGAACGCGGTGAGGATCCGGAAAAATTGGAGGAGGAATTTGGCGATTCGCTCGAGAACCTCGGTGAGGGGTTTGGCGAGGGCGCAGTCGCCGAAGATAAGGCCGGGCCTATTAAGTTGCGGCGCGGCCGTCCCCAGCGCGATCCGGCTCTCTATGAGATGAAGGACTACCTCTAGGTGTGCTATTCCGCCATCCCAGCGAGCCGCCGTGCCGTTGCGAGAGTATCTATGTCGCGGAGAGTTTTGTCTCCGCGGATCCGCTTGATGCGCGGAAAGCGGAGCGCAAGTCCGCTTGCATGGCGATTGCTTTTCTGGATCGAATCGAAGGCGACCTCGATGATAACCTTCGGCTCGACTTCGATTCGGTTTCCCTGGCGTGAAGTCGCGAGACTCAGAAAAAGCTCCGTAAGTTCCTGGATCTCGGCATCCGTTAGGCCGGAGTAAGCCTTGCCAATCGTCAGGAGTTGGTCGCCGGAATCGTCGCGCACCGCGAATGTGTAGTCGCTAAGCACCTTGCTTCGGCGGCCATTTCCGTATTCGACGGCAACGACAGCCACATCAAGGGTCGCAAACTCCTTTTTGAGCTTTATCCAGGCAAGGCCCCGCCGGCCTGGCGTATAAAAGCTCGTCGGATCCTTCGCGAGCAACCCTTCATTACCTCGCTCGCGAGCTGCTGCGAACGCCTTCTCGATGGCCGCGGCGTCGCCGGCGGGTTCGACCTTGGACCGCAGCAGTGGCTCCGGCAACCTCAGAGTCTCAAGAAGCTGGCGGCGTTCCGCGAGAGGCCGTTTCAACAATGAAGCTTCATCGAAAAGAAGGACGTCAAAGATTACGTAGGCCACGGGAATTTCTCCTCCGAGGAAAAGGTCTGGTTCCCGCCGGCCAAGTCTTTTTTGCAATTCCAGGAAAGGAAGAGCCCTGCCAGCCTCCCAGGCAAGGATCTCGCCATCAAACACCACGGTCCGACCAAGATTGCGAGCCGCCAACGCTATCTCTGGAAACGATTCGGTAATCCGGCGAAGATCACGCGAGAAGATCTCGACGCGGTCCGAGGCGCAATGAACCTGCGCGCGAATACCGTCCAGCTTGTCCTCGAGCCAAACTGTTCCCGCTGCGCCCTGCCGCTGCCAAACGGCGGTGCTGTCCGGTTCAGGACTCGCCAGCATGCATCGGACTGGCTGAAAGAGCGTCAATTCGGCATCTTCGAGGCGGTTTTGCCGCGCGAGAAGCGCCCCCTGCCCAATGTCACCAAGCAACATGTGGGCTTCTCGAACCGCGACGATCTCGCACTCGAAGGCCGCAGCGATGGCATCTTCAAGCAAACCTTCCTTGAGGCCAATGCGGAGGTCGCCGGTGAGAATGCGCACCAGGTAACCCGCAGCGGGCGCGGGCATCTCCTTGAGGACGCCGGTCAAGATCTCCGTCTTGAGGACGGGGCCACGCGCCTCCCGCAAGCGCGCGAAAAGCTCGCTGATTTCCGACAAGGGAAGCGAGCGGGATCCCGGCTTGGCGCGCATGACCTCGGCTGCAGTCAGCCCGGCATCGTTGTGCCTGCGGCCAATCGCGCGAAGGTCGGACTCTGAAATTCCGCTGGCGATGAGAAGGGCGCGATAAATTACGGCCCAGCCAACGTTCAAAGGGCGGCTATCGGATTGCGCAAAGGGCCGTCCAGTCAACCAGACGGCTGCCAACGGAAGCTCGCGATCATCCAACGAGCGAAGATAGTCGGAAAGCCGACGGATTTTCTCGAGCTTGCCCGTGAAGGTGCGCACCGCTTCACAAGCAACGCAAAAGCGATTGAAACCGCTCTCTTCCATTGCCACATCCGGGTTGGGATCAGAGTTCGTTTCGTCCGGCATCGACATCGAGATGGAGAGCTCCAATTGGTTGGCTCCGGTCAATGCCCAAGCCTCGATCCCGCGGCTGCGGAGATCACGGGAAAATTCCTGCGCGAAACCATGGAGGGTAAGCACGCGACCGGGGCGAACAGCTTCAACATAGCGTAGCAAATCACAATAATCTGCATGGTCAGAAAGCGGAAAGGCCGCGTCAACCTGAAGACGGTGAACTGCGCCGGCATCCATCGCCCAGCCAGTCAGTGCTGCCGTTCGCGGACGGTGAAGCAATCGCAAAGTTCTGGATCCATTGATTGCCGGGGGACAGATGATGACGTGCCCCCGTGCGGCCTTCGCCTCGAAGTGGACGTAAGGCGGAAAAACCACACCAAAGTCCTCATAAACCCTCGCGATTCTCGCGATCGCTCCATGCAGCATCACGGGAAGATGGGCGGTCTGGAGGGCAGCAAGAATTTCCTGTGCTTTGCCCAGAGCATATCCGAAAAGCACCGGGGTTTCGTCTTCTTCGAGAGTTTCGCGGCAAAACTTAATGATTGCTCCGAGCGTCTCCTCTGTAGGTGGAAACTGGTAGCGTGGCAACCCGTAGGTGGTCTCCATGACGAGCGTTTCAGCCTGCGGAATCGCGGCCGGCTCTGAGGAGAGTCCGTTCCGCAATTTGAAGTCGCCCGTATAAAGCAGCGTGCCCGAGCCGTCCTGGTAGAGCAACTGCGCCGAGCCGAGCACGTGCCCGGCCGGAAACAAAGTTACAGCCCAGTCGTCAAACTTCTTGAACTCGCCGAAGGCGAGGCTTTCAAAGGCGGCCACATCTTCGCCGAGCCGCAACTGCATAAGACGGGCGGTGGCTGGCGTACAGAGGACCCGCCGGTGAAAGCCGGTGTGATCGCTGTGGGCGTGGGAGACGAAGGCAAACTCGCGCATGTCGCGCGGGTCGAGCCAGAGATCGGCCGCAGGGAGCCAGCTG